>JAKSVZ010000009.1 GCA_024407725.1 Opitutales bacterium | reverse complement strand
TGCGTACCTGCAGGTTTACTTTTATCTTGACTTATTTACAAGGTTTTATTATAAAAAACTTGCTTAAATTTTTCTGCGAGAAATGCAATAGTTGCATTATCTAAAAACTGATAGCTTTGTCAAGCGTTTTCTTGCTCCATTACGTTAGGTAATTTTATCTACCAGTGCTTTTTTGCGAATGACGATAACAAGGCAACTTTGAGATCCCCCAATCAAAATAACCTATTTTTTAGACCCATTCCTGCATAATTTCGTGCGCAAGGGTATCTGTTTATTCAAGTTGTATTTCAGATGCGGAATCAATGTTGACAAAAAAACAACCTGCGTACCTGCAGGTTTACTTTTATCTTGACTTATTTACAAGGTTTTATTATAAATTTCCTCGTAAACACTGCTGTGAAAAATGCAATTATTTTTAATATCTAAAATTTGCTAGCTTTGTCAAGCGTTTTTTGCTCCTCCTATAGGGTAAAATAGGGTGAAGGATACCCATCTTGGGTTGCAAAACTTCCACCTGATTACAGAAGCTTTTGCAATCTCGTTTTGGTTTTTGCTTGACTTTTTAGGGGATTGTATATAAAAAAATAATATTCGAATCTATTAACAAATGCAGGAACATTCTTTTACCTCTATTTAAGGTAAAAGTCAAGCCTTTTTAATAGGGGCGCTTATCGTAAATTCCTTTTTATAGTATTGGTTGTGTTGAATCATGACCTGAAAGTATTACCGATGGAATGGCTTTCGTAGGTTGAGTATCTTTTTGCTGACCGAAAATTTTAGTAAAAAACGCTGATTTTTAGCCCTTTTTAGCCTTGTTTGCGTGTGCGCAGGGCTTGCATGCTTGTTTCTTATTTTTCATTGACAGGGGGTCATTTTAATCCTACAATTTCTGCATGCAGGGGCTTAATTTTGAGAATCGATTTGTTTGTGACCCGCGTATTGTGGCGATTTTGGCCGGTGTGCCACAAAAGTATCCTTTAGGTATGCTCACGATTGATGGAGCGGATTGGCCGATTCAACTGCCGTTGGTTCATAAGCGTGGGTTGGATGACGCCTGTAAACAGCTTGGATTCATGGGCAATTGCACCGGTTTAGAAACCCCGTATGGTTATTGCAAACGGGTGTTGAAGATGGCGGCGGATAAGGGCAAGGTTTTAGCCTTATTGCCTTACTTTTTTAGCTTTGAACGTTTTATAGCAAGCGCGCCCTTTGCGAATTTACAAAGCCCTCAGTTGTTAACACAAAGCAAGCGGGTTTATCAGGGTGTTTGCGATCGGGTGTTGAAGGCTATCAATGCTATTTTGTATTTATACGATCGTGCGTTGCAGGCACAAGCCAGCGATGGGGGATTTCAAAACTTTCAATGGATTGTGGTATCCCAATCGTATGGGGTTGACCCAATAGTATACCCCAGCGGTCCGATTGACCGGAGTATCCGGCGCGGCCAACAAGCGTTGATTCAGGGGGATTACGATACCGTTTTAACCCAAGCGCGTACGTTGTTGGAAAGCGTCCTAAAGCAGGTTTTAAGTAAGACTTGTCCGCCGAAGGAATTGGAGCGCGTGGCAAGTGAACCGTTGCCGAAGTTATATCAGGCGTTTATTCGATGCCATAAGTCCTTGCATTCCGCTCCGGATTTAAGCGAACGCTTTTATCGTTTGTCCGACAGCCTCACCAATAGCGTTTGCCAAGTGTTGGCATTTACGGTGCGCGGAGTCGGTTCGTTGAGGAATCATGCGGGTGATGCCCATGGCAAAACTGATGAATTAGCCCAAACCTTTCAGTTGGAATCCTACCATGCTCAGTTCGTCCTGAATGTTGCCCTGACCTTAACGCATTTCTTTCAACAGGCGTTCGGTTTAACCCAGACCCATGAGCACGAAGTGTTGATAGGGAATAAACAGCAAGGCAGCGGCAGCTAAATGCGGGCCGAATGGAATGGCATGCTTAAGGATCAGCAACTGACGTTGGCGATTTTTGGGATGAAGCGTACGCAGGCAAACAAAGAGCGTTCCTAAGAGAGACCCAACGAACAAACTCCAGACGCATCCTTCCCAGCCTAAAAAAGCACCGATGCAGCCAATGAGCTTAACATCGCCTAAGCCCATAGCGTCTTTTCGCATGAACCATTCAATAAAACTGGTCATTAGAAACAATCCACCTGTTCCCCAGCACATGCCTTGTAAACTGAGAACAACGCTCGCCATACGGTCGCTTGTCCAATGCAACGACGGGTAGCAAGCGCTGAGCATAACGCCAAGCGCAATCCCTGTGAGCGTACAGGCATCTGAAATGATCCAAGTTTCTAAATCCGTGCAGGTTGCCACCCATAGGATGCAAAAGAGAACAAAATACGGAATAGCAAGCGACGGCATCCATTGATAGGTTAGAATGGCAACGATTCCAGTGAGTATTTCGGTGACAACATAACGTTTGGGAATGGATGAACCTCCCGCGTTCCGTTTAATGAGCGCCCAAATCAGGATGAACGGCATCCATTGCCTTGCGGTGGCTTGTTCCGTGTGAAAAGGACTGCTATGACGCGGCCAACGATCAATGCAGCAATTTAAAATGCTGCCTATAAGGCTTCCTAACAACAACAAACCAATAGCCACCAGTGCGTTGACCATAAATTCTTTCTGGAGAAAAAACTTTAATGGGAAGCAAAAGCTTTTTCAAGCTAAAGGATTACCGCCGCTTTTAAATCAATTCGAAACGAGAAATGTTGGATAAAAAGATTGACACTTGTCCTTCCGATCCGGATGATAACCAACAAGCTGGGGGTGGTAGTTCAGCTGGTTTAGAACGCCTGCCTGTCACGCAGGAGGTCGCGAGTTCGAGTCTCGTCCATCCCGCCAGTTTTCCTTAATATACTTTATTGGATGCTTTGAATGGCCTGAGCATAGGTCTTGCCTATGTCGGTTACCGTTGGAGCAATATAAACACCGGCTGCTTTAAGCGCTTCGATTTTTTGCGCTGCAGTCCCCTTATTCCCTTCAATAATCGCTCCTGCATGTCCCATGCGCTGGTTTGAGGGTAAGGTTTGACCCGCAATATAAGCTACCACTGGTTTGCGAACCGACTGACGGATGTAATCCGCCGCTTGTTCTTCGCTAATACCGCCGATTTCGCCTATCAACACAATGCCTTTGGTTGCAGGATCTTCATTGAAATACCGCAAAACATCTTGGTAGGACGTGCCATTGATCGGGTCGCCTCCAATACCGATTGCCATCGATTGCCCATAACCTAGCGTGCTCAATTGCCACGCTGCTTCAAACATTAACGTTCCAGAGCGGGAAACAAGCCCGACCGAACCAGCTTTGAAAATAGCGCCTGGCATAATACCGATTTTATAGCGATTGGGAGCCAAAATCCCTGGGCAATTGGGGCCAATTAAGCGCGTTTGAGTGCCTTTGAGTACCGATTGAATACGCAGCATGTCCTGCACTGGAATCCCTTCGGTAATGCAAACAATCAGCGGAATTTTAGCATCAATCGCTTCATAAATAGCATCGGTTGCAAAAGGAGCCGGAACAAAGATCATCGATACAGTGGGCGCTGTTTCACGACAGGCCTCTGCAACGGAATTAAACACCGGAATGTTGCTGTGTACATACTGCCCACCTTTTCCCGGAGTAGCTCCCGCTACAATGTTGGTTCCATACTCCAAACATAATTTAGAATGTAACAATCCTGCATGTCCAGTAATGCCTTGTACTAACACACGCGGTTGAGGATCGATATTCAAACAATTCATAGGGATACCGATTGTAAAAGGTTTTGGATTGCTTGTTGCAAGTCATCCATGAAGGTAACCGGCGCGGTTTTTAACAACTCACGCGCTTCTTCGCTTTTGTTGCCCTCCAAACGCACCTGAATGGGTTTTGTTGGGCGGTGCTGCTGGATTTTTTGAATCAAGCGTTGCGCCAGTATATCGCACGGGAAAGTTCCACCAAAGACGTTGATAAGCACCCCCTTGGATTGCGAATCCGTTAAAAGCATGTCTAAAATAGAATCGATTTTTTGCTCCGATGCGCTGTCTCCTAGATCGATAAAGCAGGATGCTTGCTCCCCTAATTGATGCAAAAGATCAAGGGTCGCCATACATAGACCCGCACCATTCGACAAACAGGCGATGTTTCCGTCAAAGCGAATAACCGAACTAGGTGCTTCTTTCGTGGATGCTTGGGTGGGCGATTGAATCGGTACGAGCGACGGCGGAATAGAACTTCGAAATAACGCATTGTCATCGATTTGCACCTTTGAATCGAGCGCTACCATTTGCTGTTGATCACTTAATACCAACGGATTGATTTCAATGAGGGTCGCATCGAGCGCTACAAATGCCTTGTATAGGTTAAGAACTGTTTGAATACAGTGCGTATAAGCCGACCCAGTGAGTTGAAAACAGTTGGCAATTGCTCGCGCTTGAAAATGACAAAGCCCAACGCTGGGATTGATGGGTAGACGGATAATTTGGTCAGGATGCGTGGCTGCTACTGTTTCAATATCAACTCCTCCTTGTCGCGAGGCTATCACCACCGGACATTGATGCGCGCGATCAATACAAATCGATAGGTAAAACGCTTTTGTGTGGTGCAGGACTTCCGTAACGTATACCGCGTTAACTTTTTGCCCTTCCGCTCCCGTTTGTTTGGTGACTAAGGTGTTATGAAGCATGGAAGTAATGGCTTCTTCTAGGCAATCGCCTGAAACCAATTGCACTCCCGCTTTCCCGTTTTCTTTAAACTGTCCTTTGCCGCGCCCCCCCGCATGAATTTGCGCTTTAACCGCTACCTGTGCGTGATTTTTAAAGGTGTCTTTAACGGTAGCTAGGTTTTCAGGAGTGGCTTCTTGAATGCATACACCACTTGGAATGAGGATTTGGAACGATTCCAATAAGGCTTTCGCCTGATACTCATGCAAGTTCATACAGTATTGCGCTTACCTTAAGCCTAACCTTGTTCGGAGGCAAGGCTTTTTATAGGAGCATGGAAGTTTCGGTGCAAAGGGGAATTCAAAAACAGCCAGTGTTTGGCTCTGGTTTTGCTTGATTATTGTATGTAATTATTTTACAATAAACCTGCTTATAGCAAGCAGGGTAAATTGTGCTGTAAGAAAATGAATTATTGACTGTTAGCTTTAGTTGCGGAATAGGTAAGAACTGATCGCTAGCTTTTAGCTTGACTTAATGTTAAATATAAATAAAATTAAATCATTATCCTTATCATCCCCGTATTCCAATACAGATGATAATTTAATTTGACTAATTTGTCAAGCTTTTTGCCTTGTTATGCCTTTTATGATGCGCTGTATTGTCGGCGCATGTGAACAGGCAAAATTCCTAATTGCTTACGGTATTTAGTGATCGTGCGGCGTGCGATTTGAATTTGTTTATTCTTGAACAACTCAACCATCGCTTGATCGCTTAAGGGGTGCTGTTTGTCTTCATGGTCAATCAGCTTGCGCAGTTCCTGCTTAATAACCGCATTGGAAATACTTTCGTCGGTATTATGGCGCGCTAACCCTTTGGTAAAAAAATACTTAAATCTAAAGACTCCGAAGGGGGTGTCGACGTATTTGTTGGCGGTTGCGCGGCTAATGGTGGTTTCGTGCAGGTTTAAAAACTCTGCCAATGTTTGTAGGGTTAAGGGTTTTAAGTAAGCGACCCCATGGTCAAAGAAGTCTTGTTGATACTGCAAAATGGCCTGTGAAATACGTTCAATGGTTTTTTGTCGCTGAAGGATGGCTTGAATGAGAAAGCGTCCGGAGCGCATTTTAATTTGGAGATAGCGCCGATCATTCGCATCAATGTTTTGAGCCAGTAAGTCTTTGTAGTTAGAACCAATGCGCAATTGAGGAATGTAGGTGTGATTTAACTCCACGACCCATTCGTTGGACGGATTTTTGTAAATTTTTACATCGGGAATGATGATAGGGGAGGGGTGATGGGCGTAAGCGCTTCCAGGTGCTGGATTGAGAGGCGCAATATCGTTGCGGATAGCGGCTTGTACGTCTTTTAGACTTGCGGAACAGGCGCGCGCAATATCGTTCAGCTTATTGTGCAACAAAAGGGGATAACATTGGGAAATGATTTTGAATGCGAGGGAATGCTCTTTTTGCTGATAGGTCAATTGCGCCATGAGGCTGGAAGGAATATCAAAACAGCCTACACCAACAGGATCTAGTTGCTGCACAATCGATAACGCGTGCATGAGTGTATCGTAATCGCATCCTGTTTGGCGCATGAGTTCATCGATGGAGCTATCCAAAAACCCCTTTTGGTTGAGGCTTCCAATGATGAACAGAACCAGTTCCTTAAGCTTTTTGCTTAAATCCAAACATCCAACCTGCTCCTGCAGATGGCTTTGGAGGGACACTTCACTTTGCAGTGAATTTAATAGGAAATCGTGCCGTTGGCTTGCTTCTGAAGTATCGTTGGCATAGTTGGAGCTCCATTCTGCTCCGTTAGCGATGGAATCGGTAGGTTCTTTGCTCGATGAACTGGGGATTTCCTCAAGGGTTGGATTGTTGGTTAATTCTTCTTGAACAAAAGCCTTTAAATCCATAGCGGATGCTTGCAGAATTTTGAGCGACTGCCGTAGTTGGGGCGCCAATACCTGCGATTGTGTTTGGCTTTGTTCTAAATGAATCATTTACTTTATTTTAGCAAAAATACCCCCCTAAAGCCTAGCTTTTGTGGATATTTATAAATCTGCTTGACGGTACAAGTGGGCTTTGTGTAATGAAATCATGGCTGTTAAAGAGGATAAACTTTCAGAAAACGTACGCGGTCGTTTTTACGTCGATAATCAATGCATTCATTGTGGAATGTGCCACAACATCGCTCCTGAGGTGTTTGATTTTACAAGCGATGGAGCTTCCTATGTAAAGAAACAACCGTCTTTGGAAGGCGAAGTTGAGCGTTGCATGGAGGCGAAAGAAACTTGTCCTGTTAACGCTATTGGCGATGACGGCGAGTAATCTTTAGGGATTGCAGGGATTGCTTCCTTAGAGGTTAAGTTTTTATTTTTTAATAGGGGACGATTAGCTCAGCGGTTAGAGCATCCGGTTTACATCCGGGGGGTCGTAGGTTCGAATCCTACACCGTCCACCAGAAATTTTTTAAAAGAAATACCGCTAGGGGTTCTTGTTTGATTGGAATGTGAACTCGGTAGGCGCGTAATGCGTTCTTAAGTTGTGTTTTTTCTAGGATTCTTGGGCTTATATACCTTGAAACAAGGTGTTGGTTTAGCTATGGTGTGGTTATTACAGCCCCACTGTATCACCTGAATGGATTGTTTTACAAATGTCTTTGGATTTATGGGTATTTGTGCCTTTTAAAACACTTTTGCTTGACTTTTGTATAAGATTTTATACAATAAATGTGAAGCATTATTGTAGGTTGTCCAATAGAATTATTATTTCAAAAATAACCTATTTGTCAATCTTTTATTAAAATTCAGAGCAGGGTAAACGTTTGGGGTGTTGCAATTAAGCAAAACCTCTCAAGATAACTTCTAAAGATAATCTAACCGCGCGTGTTTTCGATCAACAAAATAACGTTTTTACCGCCTAAGGTTTGTGCTTTTGGCTTATAATGAGTGGAAAAATGGGAAAAAACAACCCTCGGCTGTGCGTGGGTTTTTTACTTGACTACGGTACAAGAATTGGCTACGATATTATTGAATATTACTGTATCAATTGTCAATAAATCATTTTTCCCTAAAAGTAATACCTTTGTCAAGCTTTTTATCGAATCTATCCGGTTTCTGGGCTTCAATCACAGAGATTGATGATGGCGTTTCCTGTACGCTAAATCCATTGTATTTAGTAGGGGGTAAATGCAAAAAATCTGATTTGGCTTGACGTGGGGAGACAATTATGTTATTAATTAACTTAATTTCCTATTGTTTCCATTGTTTCAATACAAAGTTTATACTTATTAACGATATAAGTCAAGCTTTTTAAAATATGCTGCACGGTCAGCATGCATTTCAATCAAAAACAGCCCTTTTACCTAGAATTTATCTTGCTTTTTGGAATAGAGCAGGTAGGGTAGGGGAATGGAAAACAAATGGAAGTGTTTGCTGGATGAGGAAATTGTTGGTTATTTGACCGGAACAAAATCCATCCCCCCCCATTGTTGCGCGATATTTAGCTGAGGAAAAAAGTCTTCCTAAAAATATTGATTGGCCAGCGTCCATTCAAGGATCTAGAAAACCTTGGAAAGCGGTTCAGATGCCTCTCATGGATGTTTCTGAGAGATGTTATGATTGGGGTAATGGGCATTGGTTGAAAGCGTTTGATTTATATCAACGTACGATAAGCGGTTGTATAAATTCTACGCAAAAAGACTCCTCCAAGAGAGTCTTGAAAATATTAACTGATTTGTTTAATTTGAATCGCTTGCAATCGGCGCCTGACGAAAAAAACCCAGATTTTTTTAAGAAACTGATAAAAAATGTTTATGATGAAAATTATTATAATTTTTGTCGGGTAATTATTGGAGCAGTCAATTTTAAATTGTGGAATAAATATCATTTCAGATTGGAATATCATTTTTCAGACGATGGGGTTAAAATTACAGACTTAATTGAATTTCCGATCCTTAATATTTCTCTCCCCATTTGGTGCAATCAGGTAGTTGGTAGTAGGATTATTGAAATACTAGACTTATTAGAACATGATAAATATGATGCAGTGTTACTGTATTGTAAATTGTCGTTAACACGCTTTTTAAAAGTGTTATGTGAAATTGTTTTTAATAAGGTTTTCAAAAAGAATAAAAATTCATGGGGAGACATAATCGATTATTTGCAAAACTTACTTAAACATCAAAACCTTGATAAAAGCTTGAATTCTTTATACCTAGATGAAGTAGAAAAACAAGGGATTGGGCTGGCTATAGGTGCCTTGTGCACGCTTCAACAATGTATAGATCCAATTAAAGAGGATCCATATGCTAATATCTTTACGGGAGTTAAGGAATTAAGAAACATAGCTAGTACTGCTCATGATGTGAATGCATGTGTAAAGAAATACCAAGCACGCTACGTTGTAGAGCTTACTTGCAGCACAATAAATTTTTTGACGAATGCTTTTAAATTGAACCTGTTGTTAAATTCAAGTTTTTCAGAGGATAAATTGCAGAACCCTGAACAATCTTCTGACAACGACGAAGATGTTCCCTTTTAGCGAACAAATCCTGCTCTATTTCAGATACCAGTGGAATCAATCATTGACAAAAAACAACCTGCGTACCTGCAGGTTTGCTTTTATCTTGACTTATTTACAAGATCTTATATAAGAATATTATTCAAATCTATTCACAAAAGTAGGAATATATTTATATTCCTAATAAGGATAAAAGTCAAGCCTGTTTTCATCAATCTTTTTTAGGCGTCCGACTAAGTTATAGGATGTTGTGTTAGGACTAAATTTAGCAGGGAAATGCTTGCGATGGCTTAAGGTTTTGGTTCCTAATGCGAGTGCTTTGTGGTTCCTTTAAGTCTCTTTATGCTTTTTAGCGATGGGGTAGGATGAGGGTTAAGACATCTATTCGCATTCTTTACGATTTTAATAGAACGTGCTAAAATATGCTCATATGAAAAAGATAAAAATTGGCATCAATGGATTTGGCCGTATTGGTCGTTTGGTATTTCGAGCGATAGCGGAACGCGGACTATTGGGGAACGCATTCGAAGTGGTAGCTATCAATGATTTGGTAGGAGCGGATAATTTAGCTTATTTGTTGAAATATGATTCTATCCAAGGTCGTTTCAATGGAACCGTGGAAGCTGAGGGAGAGGATACTTTGAAGGTCAATGGAATGAAGATTCGTTGTTTGGCAGTTAAAGAGGGTCCGGCAGCGTTACCTTGGAAAGATTTGGGGGTTGATGTGGTGATTGAATCTACAGGACTCTTTACGATGGATGAAAAAGCCGAAGGTCATTTGAAGGCAGGAGCTAAGAAAGTATTGATTACAGCGCCGGGTAAAGGGGATCGGATTCGTACTATTGTGATGGGGGTCAATGATCAAGAACTCAAAGCGTCGGATACATTAATCTCCAATGCTTCCTGTACCACCAACTGTTTGGCGCCTATTACCAAGGTTGTTTTAGATGAGTTTGGCATTGAGGAAGGGTTGATGACGACGGTTCATAGTTATACCGCTACTCAAAAAACCGTTGATGGTCCTTCGAAAAAGGACTGGAAGGGGGGACGTACCGCAGCAATCAATATTATTCCGTCAACCACAGGAGCAGCAAAAGCGGTAGGATTGGTTTTGCCGGCTGTAAAGGGCAAATTAACGGGTATGTCTTTCCGAGTACCTACTCCAACGGTTTCGGTTGTTGACTTGACGGTTCGTACCGTAAAATCCACGTCTTACAAAGCTATCTGTGAGGCTATGAAAGCAGCATCCAATGGAGCTTTAAAGGGTATTTTGGGCTATACAGAGGATGAGGTGGTATCCAGTGACTTTATCCATGATACGCATTCATCCATCTTTGATGCCGGTTCGGGAATCGAACTGAATGACCGATTCTTTAAGTTGGTCAGTTGGTATGATAACGAATGGGGTTATAGCAATCGCTGCGTCGATTTATTGCAGAAATTAGCTGAATTTTGCTAAAAGTTTTAAAAAGCCTTACCAAAAGTGAGGCTTTTTTCTTGACATTAATGGTATCAATCTTTAAAATAAGATTGAGCCATATGTTCAATAAATGCATTAATTGTGATTGTAAGATAAAACTTTATTTTGTCAAGTTTTAAATGCTCTTGGCTTTTTATCGGTGAGATTAAAGTATATTTTTCCTTGACTTTTATTACGTTCTTATTACAATAAAATTAATTCTATAAGGATTACAGGTAGCAAAAGACTTATATCCTATTTGGCTATGTAAGTCAAGCTTTAATGTTTTTCTGCTTTTTGCGGCTACTAATAAACCCTATCCACACCTAATTCCATTGGTCAGCTCAATATAAGCTGACTATAGGTTGAGCGGGTATTATCCACTTACTGATTTAAGCTGTTGATGAACGTTTGTACCGCGCGGTCTTTGATATTCAAGGGTTTACCGCCTGAAATCGCTTCAAATTCGATGGAGCGTAATTGTCCGCCGAAGCGTTCGTCTTGGCCGATCAATCCACTTTGTTTGTTGAAGGCGCATTCAACGGCGTAATCAACATAAGCTTGGATTAGGTTAAGGTCGAAAGCGTTAGGTTGAGAGGAACGGGCGAAATAGCCGCTTTTTTGTACCAGCAATTTTTTAGCTCCTAAGCGTTTGGCTAAGCGTTCGCCAATCCATTGCCCTGCGTTGATTTTATCCAATTTTACATGTCCGAATGCATCGCGTTCTACGGCTTGTCCGCTGTGTTCCAGTTCTTGAACAATCACATTAGCGCACGCTCCTTCACTGACAAAAATGTTTAGGGAGCCGATATGGTCTAATTTTGGCTGTAAACGAGCGATTTCCGCATCCAATTGGATATCGATTTCAGGGATATACAACGCATGCAACTCAAAGGCTTCTTTTGAAAAGCCCAAATGAGGGGCAAAGGTGCGTCGCTGTAAGCGTTCGGTATATTGGCGTGCGGTTTCATAGGTTAACCATCCGCAGTGGCGTCCCATAACCTCATGAACCACCAAGGTTTTGGGGTTAGCTGTATGTTCGTTGACGACGTGTTCGAAAAAAATAGCGCCTTGTTCTGCAGCTGTGGTAGCCCCTAAACTTAATTGGATTGGGTTGATATCGTTATCGATGGTTTTGGGCAAGCCAACGATGGTTAATGGGTAGTTATGTTGCTTTAAGAAGTGGGCAAGTTCCGCAGCGGTTGTGCTGGTATCATCGCCGCCGATGGTGTGCAAAACATCGATGTGATCGGTGATGAGTTGTTGAGCAGCAACCTCAAAGGGGTTAGCTCCAGACGCAATTAATCCCTTTTTTTCGCAATCGGATGCGTTGGATAATTTAACGCGGCTATTGCCAATCGGGCTTCCTCCAAAATGGAGCAAGGTGGAAGCTTCTGAGTAATCGGACAACACGGTTGATTGCCCCAACAAAAGCCCTTGGTATCCGTGAAGATACGCTATGATTTCAATTTTTGGGTCTAAAAGATGATAACGCTGTATTAAATATCCGACGGCAGCGGACAAGCAGGGAGCAAGCCCACCTGAGGTTAAAATAGCAACTTTCATATTTTTTATTTTAATGAGTTTTTTTTAAAAGTCCACCCAGAAGGATAGGGCAGGGTGGGATACCGAATGGTCAAAATTAGGCATAAAAAATGCTTGTTTATACAAGATAATGGGCGAAGAACTATTAAATTTTCAAACACAATCGACTACGCAAGCACAGCCTTCGTTTACCGAAGAAGTACAAGAGGGAGCAAGTGTCCAAAAGGGTCAGTTAGATACTCAAGCGATCCAAGCGAATATGGATGTGGATCCAAGTACGAAGGATGACGAATGCATGTCTTCGTTTCAGGCTCATAAGAGTGTTAAAGAAGAACAGTTTAAATCGAAAACGAAAAAAGGTGCTCCGCGTTTAAATTCGGTTGCTGAGACAGAGGATTCGAAAAAGGTTAATGAACAAGATAATCGCAGCAAGCGGGTTGAAAAGCAAACCTTAGAGCGTTTAACCTTGATCAATGATGGAACGGCTAAGGACTTAAAACAGACGGTTTTAGAGCGTTCTAATGCGTTGTTTTCAGGGAGTGAGCGGCAATATCGTTCGTTCTTTAAGCAATTGGATGGATCGTTGGCGCAGAACGGAATGTTGACGCTCGATGATATCCGTAACGGTTTAATGATGTTTGAGGATATTGCGGAGCAGCATAATGCCTTGCAGATTGTTTTGGATGTATGGGAGCGTAAATTAACCCAACTCGAACAGTTTTCGGAAGAGATGAAGCAGCCGGATAAATCTGCTACCTATTCCCAAGACAGTCAGGATCACGTGAACCAACAGGCGGATAACCTGAAAAAGAGCATTAAGTCGATCCGATCCGAACAGGATCGCTTAATGGGGGTTGATAGAAACCGTATTGAGGATAGTTACGTCTTGGCGCCGTTGTTACGCGAAACCACTGCACATTTAACGCATTCCATTACCTTGCCGCCTAAGGACTTCAATGCGTTGATTTTGGATAAGATTTTACCGCTTAAGGGGGATGCCATGAAGGTATTCGATTGCTTGTTGGGTAACTTGGTTGAGCATTTTGAAGACCGTAAGTCGGCCGTTGCTCATTTTAGCGATAATCTATCGATTGTGATGAAATGTTTGTCGTCTGAATTAAAAAGCTGTCCGGAACCGTCTATTGCTAGCGCTATTGCGAATACCTGCCGTACCGTTGAAAAATTAGGTACCGTTCAAACCATCAATGAACAAATGGTACAACGAACCGCTGATACCTTCCCGCGTTTATTTTAATGTATTATGTTAAGTCCTTCCTTAGTTAGTGAAAAAGCCTATGGGATAACCAAAACCATGATGCATGCGATTTTGAAAAAATACCTCGATGAAGAACAGGTGGTGCAGATGATGCATCCGTTGGGGATTCGGTCGCGTGAGGCCATTATCTTTTTTTTAACCCAATTAATCCTAAGTTTACGGCAGTATCCCGATTCGCTTTTCGATAAAGATGAATTGCGGATGCAGTTTGTGAATATCATCCAAGAGTTTTTGGATGAGAAAATTTTTGAAGAGAATAACGATGCTAATTGATAGTGAATTACAAGCGTTTGGTAATCATATTGGAATCCCAGACCTGAAGTTAAATGATAAGCGGTGTATCCAGTTTATATTGGATGATAACCGTACGTTGCAAATTGAAGAATCCGGCGAGTGGATATTTTTCTTTGTAATAAAGCCTTACGACCTTGCGCCTTTGCCTTACGCTATGTATGAAAAAGCTTTATCGATGCCCTTGCAAAACGCACATGAGACGTTTCAGGTGCAGGCGATTGCACAATCCGATCATGACATTGGATTTTTCGCTAAAATTTTAGATACGGAATGCGATCAACCTACGCTTTACCGCTTGTTTAAATACCTGCTGGTGTGTAGTGATTACGTCGATACCGCTTTGTAATTACCGGAGCGGAACCGATTCGTAGTGGCGTATATCGCTGATCGTTCCTTGGGTGTCCCAATCAATCGAGATGATATCAAAGCGGTAGCTGTGTATCCAGCGATGCTGCTTTAAATAAGCGCGTATGGCTTTAGAGAGTGCTTGTTTCTTCGCACGATTGATGGTGTCGTACCCACTTTGAAGGCTTTGGGTGCAGCGCCCACGAACTTCAACAAAAGCCACGCAGGAACCGATTTGAGCCACAATATCCAATTCGTAATGTCCTGAGCGCCAATTGCGGTCGAGGATATGATATCCAGCGCGCTTGAGAAATCGGGTTGCCGCCTGTTCCCCCTTACGCCCCAAACGTCCTGTTTTAGAACCACAGGACCTCAGCTTGCTATAAAGGATTTGAAGCCATTGAAGGAAGCGCACAGTTTTTTAATTTTAAAGCGGTTTTTTATGGCGCAAGTGATGGATAAGGCCGTAAAAAACATAGCTGATGGATAGGATGAAAAAGGATAAGCCTTTAAATAGCGCCAAAATCGCCAAGGTGCTGATAATGATGACAAAGGCTATCAGTTTAGTTTCCGTTGTCCAATCGAGATGCTTAAAGCTGGGATAGTAAACATTACTGATCATAAGCCAAGCAATCAGCAGCATCAAAAAGGGCAAACAAATTGCAAAGGCCTTTAGATCGAATTGATTGATGACCAAGACCAATGAGGCGATAACGCTTGCTGCAGCTGGGATCGGGAGACCAACAAATACGGAATTAGGGGATGTGGGCCGTTGGTCTTTCGGTAACAGCGGATGATGGGTAACGTTAAAGCGCGCTAGGCGTACTGCTCCACACAGTAAATAGATAAAGCCGATGAGCCACCCAATGCGTTTGAAAAACGGGAAGTTGTTTTCTGGGGATAAAATCAGGAAGAACACAATCATAGCGGGTGCTAGCCCAAACGATATGATGTCGGCCAACGAATCAAATTCGATGCCGAATAAGGATTCCCGTCCACTGAGGCGCGCTACCCGTCCATCCAGTCCATCACATACCAATGCGCCAAAAATGCACCAAACTGCTTGATTGTAAAGCTCGGCGGATGCTGCGCCGTCATTGCAGTATTTTGCTTGGATGCACCGAATAATGCACAAAAATCCGAAGAACAAATTACCTGCTGTTAAGGTATTCGGTAATAAATAGATTTTTGTTAATGAAGAATTTCGGTTAGTACTTAACATAATAGATGCCTTTGGGGCTATTTTGGGGTGTTGTTTTCGGATGGATAGGGTAATTTTGCCCGAAACAAAAAGTCATTCCAAGAATGCTTTGAAAGGATAGAGTGCACAATAAGGGTGCCTTCTGGTGTAGATTCGATGTAAATGCGAAAGGCTTCCCATTTTAATCGATAAAACAGCTTATTATCGCGCTTCATTTGATCAGCTGCGGGAACTTTTTGCGCATCAAAATTGCTTAAAAAATCCACCAATTTCAGCTGTTTTTCCTGCGTCATTTTCCCTAAAACCGCTTGGCATTGAGAATCAAAGGTTATTGAGTACATGCTTTTATGGCTCTTTCAATGGTTCGGATTTGTTTTTGTATTTGCTGAGCTACTTCCAAACGATCCGCATCGATGGCTGCCTGCAACTGCGCTTGTAAATAACGTAAGCGGGGTTTAAATGCCTCTGGCGATAGCTTCCCTTGCGGAATTTTGCCGAAATGGACGCAACAATCATGGGCGCCCGTTAACCGGAGCTCTTTGAAGGTTTTATAGCAATCGGGACAGCCGGCATGATGGGTGTTTTCAATCCATTCCTTGGTGCATCCGCAGGTAGGACAGATGTGGTTCGATAACACAACGCCTTTGTCGTAATGCGGCAATATATCCATCAATTGGTACGCATTGGGGGTGGAAACCTCCTTGCTTTCGGCATGTTCGGCACACAAAAAGGTTTCGAACATACGTCCATTTGCGTCCACATTGATGAGGTGCACGCTTGCAGTTTGTTCACATAGACAACATTTACTCATGATGCTGGGTTAACCAATTTTGTGCTTCTAAAGCGGCCTGTACTCCCATACCGGCTGCAACGCTTGCTTGTCGGTAGCGCGTATCAACGCAATCTCCTGCTGCAAATAGGCCAGAAATACTACTTTGTAGGTGGGCGTCGATGGAAAAATAGCCTTTGTCATCTAAGGGCAAAAGGGAGCTACATAACGCAGTGTTTGGGTTCCATCCGATGGCCAAAAAGATACCGGTACAGGGCAGCACCCGTAGCGCTTGGGTTGCGTTGGATTGTACCTGTAATCCTTGAATAAATCCTTGAGGATCCACTTCGTATTGAACCGGTTTGGAATCGAATACGCATTCAATACTTGGATTGGATTGTACGCGATCAGCCATAATTTTTGAAGCGCGTAAGGTATCGCGTCGGTGAACCAAATAAACCTTTTTGCAGATTTGGCTTAAATACAAAGCTTCTTCGCAAGCAGAATCTCCTCCGCCAATTACGCAAACGGTTTCGCCTTTATAAAAGCATCCGTCGCAGGTGGCGCAAACGCTGAGTCCTTTGCCGCCCAGCAATTTCGCTTCATGGGGCAAACCAAGCATCTTTGGATGAGACCCAGTTGCTAAAATAATCGCCGCTGCTTGAAGCGTTTGACCATCGTCCAAAATTGCTCCTTTGAGCTGGTGAGGATTGAGCGATGAATTGGCTTCAAAGGTAATGCGCTGCACTTGGTTGGACAAGAAACGAGCACCGAATTTCTCAGCCTGTTTACGGATACGGTTAACCAACTCGTATCCTTGAATCCCCTCAGAGAATCCAGGGAAATTTTCCACTTGGGTGGTTTGCGTTAACAATCCTCCCGGTTGGTTTCCTTCAATCACCAACGGGTGTAGTTGTGCGCGTGCAGCATAGATAGCGGCTGATAACCCAGCGCATCCGCTTCCAACAATGATTATTTGTTCGTCGTGCATTCTACCATCTCCCAAATTAACTGCACACGTTAAGCTGCACTTAGGTCTTTATTATACTCGATGCTCCTTGGACTTTGTCAATCTTATAGGTCGATGGATTCTGATGGGCGCCAATCAATCAACTGAATTTGTAAATTCAAGCGATTGGCCCAATAGTTCCACCCTAAACGGATTGCGCAATCGATGGGCTGATTAATGGACGGTTCGGCTCCCGAATAATTCCAAGCGACGAAGCTATGGCGATGCCATTGTAGCCGCAGGTGGTTATTATTGGAACCAAAACGCTTAGGCGGTTGAGTTAATTGAATAGAAGGGAGGGCAAACAGGGGAGGTTCATAACCGGATCCGAAGGGACCTAAGCGATCCAGTATGTGCAAAAAGTCGTCCGTTAGTAGGTCTTCCGTCAGGATACCGGATAGGTTCAGGGTAGGTTGGGGCCAAACGGGAAACGTATCCTTTAGGTAACGGCGGATAGATTGCTCCAAGGCTGGAATTTGATCGATGGCGGTACTTAACCCAACCGCTGCTTCATGCCCGCCCCATTGATGAATCCATGGTTGCGCTTGAGTAAGGAGGGGAACGAGATCAACGCCCGAAATACTGCGCCCTGAACCCTTAGCGAGTTCATTTTGCTGCCCTAGCACAAAGATGGGGCAATGATGCTGGTGCATCAGGCGCCCTGCAACAATTCCTACAATACCGGTATGCCAATGCGGTTGATAGAGAACATAGGCGTGTTGATTGGGATCTTGGGCGATGAGCGCTTCGGCCTCTTGAACCATTTGATGTTCCATGGACTTGCGTTGGGAATTCAGTGCGTCCAATTCAGTCGCGAGGGCCTTGCAGTTAGGGTGGTCATCGGACGTTAGCAGTTCAAACGGGGCTGTGGCGGAATCCAACCGACCGCCTGCGTTGATGCGCGGCCCTATTTTAAACCCTATATCTTCAACCGTAGGAATTTGGCCGCATCCTGCTAATTTCAGTAAGGTTTTAAGACCATAGGACGGCGTTCGTTCCATAGCCTTTAAGCCAAAATGCACCCATAAGCGGTTATCTCCGCGCAAAGGTACTACATCGGCAATGGTTCCTAAGGCCACTAAATCCAAAAATGAGCTCAATACCAATTGTTCTGCAGCCGCGCAGCCCTCTTGTTTTAACAGCGTGCGCCAATATTGGATAAATTTAAAGACCAATCCTGCTGTGCATAAGTTTTGAGCAGATGCTGAATGGCGTTCGGGTTGTACGTGCGGATTAACGATGAGAGCCGAAGGTAAGGGATCAACGGTTGGTTGGTGGTGATCAATGATAAGGGCGGATGCACCAGAGGCGTTGATGCGCTGAATCGCTTGAGTCGAATTCGTTCCGCAATCCATGGCGATGAGGTAATCGAAGGGCGCATGGGTTTTGAGGATACGATCGATAAACGCATCGGTTAACCCATACCCTTCGCTTTTTCTTAATGGAAATACAGGGGTAAAGGGTAGCTGGAAGTAGTGAAAAAAGCGGTACATCAGTGTCATACTGGTGACGCCATCCACATCGTAATCGCTAACCACAATAATCCGTTTGTGGGCTTTGCAGGCCGCATGAATGCACTGAACCGCTTCTGGTAAATTTAGAATGTCCTTAGGGGCTTCAGAGTTCTTTAACGATGGACGCAAGAACTGCTCTACCTCCTGTGGATTATTGAAGGGAGGACTTACCTGACTAAGCAGCTGGCCTAAAATCGGTAAATAAGCGTGCGGCAGCTCCTGTTGCTTAAGGTAATCCGTTAACCATTGAGGAATGGAGCAAGAGGAAGGAAAACACCAACGCATTTATGCTTGTTCCCAAGCGTGCTTAGACGTTTGTGGATTGTCCAAATGGGTGCGATTCCCGTGGTTTAATTTATAAAACAAAGGCGTTGCCACGAAGATGGATGAGAACGTACCGATAATAATTCCCAACATGAATACAAGCGCGTAATCCCGTACGATTCCGGAGCAGCAGATATACAGCAATGACGTTGGAATAAACGTCGTTAAGCTGGTCATTAACGTACGCGATAGGGTTTTGTTGATGGAGCGATTGATCACAGCGTTTAGGGGTAGGGAACGATTGGCTGCTAGCTCTTCGCGGACGCGGTCGAAAATGATGATTTTATCATTGATCGAATAACCGATGACCAACAAAACTGCAGCAATCATGGGCGCTGTAAATTGATGTCCGAATGCGACGTATAAGCCCATGGTAATGAGGGTATCGTGCGTTAACGCCAATACAGAGCTAATTCCATAGGTCCATTCAAAGCGCACCGCGATGTAGGCTAGGATACCGATGAGTGCGAACACAATGGATAAAATAGCATGTTTTTGGACATCTGAGCTGACGGAAGCACCGATTTGGTTTTTCGAAACGCATTTGAAATGAACTTCAGGCTCGGATGCTTGTACGGCTGAAAACACATCCATGCCGCGCCCCTTTTCGGTTTGAATTTTTAGCAAATGCGAGGTGCTGGATAGGTTCTTCTGATAGACGGCATTGATGGTACCCAGTTGCTTTTGCTTCGCTAAATCGCGGATTTTTTGACAATCCACCATGCGGTCGCCTTGAACCAACAATTCATCTCCACCCACAAAGTCGATGCTCAGTACGCCTTTGCCCCGTATTCCAAATGCAGCGCAACCGATGAGAGCCAATAAGCAGGAGATGCACAAACCGCCCTTAATGTGGGCTAAAAAGTTGATTTTTGCATCTTGAAACCAAGCTTGATCCGGTAGGTGAAAATGGTTGGCGTGTACCAAAAGTTCCAACAAAGCTCGATTGAAGCACAAAACGGAGAACAGGGTGGTTAAAATACCGGCTGCCAAGGTGATTCCGAATCCTTTAACCGCACCGGTTCCTAAAAGAACGAGCAATCCTGCGGTTAAAAGCGTTGTTAGGTTGGAATCTAAAATAGCGATGAATGCCTTTTTGTGTCCTGTATTTAAAGCGGTGGTTAAGTTAATACCTGCGCGGAGTTCTTCTCGGACGCGTTCAAAAATCAGGATGTTGGCATCCACGGCCATTCCAAGAGTTAACGCAAGCGCTGTAATGCTGGGCAGAGTGATGGTTGCTCCTAAGATTGCCCAAGAAACAAAGATGAAGAACGCATTGAGCAACAAAGAGAGGCTGCAGAGCATACCGGATAGGTGGTAATACAAAGACATGACCGTGATCAACAGGATGAGTCCTGCCAAGGATGCATAAATAGCGATGTTTTTAGCACTGGTGGCAAGCGAGGGTCCTATTTCATAGATTTCTGCCAATTCTAGCTCAAATTCCAGCGGGTTATTGAGTACGTTAGAAAGCTCAATCGCGTCGCGTTGGGTAAAGCGTCCTGAAATGCTGGCTTGTCCACCGGTAATTTCTGATTGAATAACAGGGGCGGAGCATACAACGCCATCCAGCACAATGGCTAAGCGACGGTGTAGGTTTTGTCGGGTAATGCTTGCAAAACGCTCTTTACCTTCGGAGGTCATTTGCAGGCTGACCTCATACTTTCCGTAAGCATCTACCACCGGCTGGGCTTCCTTAATGGCTTTCCCCGTCATCTCTGGGATGCGTTTAACAATCAACGGAATTTGCATCCATTGCCCTTGCTCATCCTCGTGCTCCATGACCAAGCGCTCATATCCTAAGGGAATAGAGCCATTCGGGTCTGCATCTTCCTTAACCAAACGAAAATCTAGCTTTGCTGGCTTTTTGAGGGCGCCAACGATATCCGGATGGGTTTCAAGCGAAATGCCGGGCAGTTGAATTTCAATGTTATTGCGTCCATAGGGGCGTACAATCGGTTCAGCTACCCCAAGAGCATCGATACGGGTTGTAATAACCTCAATCGCCTTTTGCACCAACTTTTCGCATTCCCAATCGGATTTACCTTCCAACACTTGCGGGTTGATGCTCAATGAAAATGCAACGCCGCCTTTGAGATCCAATCCTTGCTTAAACACGCTTTGGGATTGATGCAATAGGTGCTGTAGGAGGATCTGATTCCGCTTATCAAAATTTTTAATATCCGCGGCATTAAATTGGGTAAAGCAGGTACTTAAATCCAGCTTTCGTTCCTTACAGATACGTACCAATGCCTGAATTAAGTTAGGCGCCTTGTGCTCTTTAACCTGAGTTTGAGCTGCTTGCAAAACCGATTGGAATTGCTCTTTGTTGCTTTTTACCTGCTGGGTCAGATACGTATCATACGGTTTATCTTCCCAAGGCATTAATTGACCGACCCCAATAGCAATTGCTAGGAGGGTAATACCTAAACGCCACTTAGTCGCTTGCATTATTTGTGATGATGTACGGATTGAACGAACTGCTTATAGATTTCTAATTTAGCATCGCCTGTTTTTATGACCAAACGGTCTTCCTTTACTTGAACAACAGAAGCTAGAAACCCAGAGGAGGTTATGATTTCATCGCCTACCTTGAGGGCTGCAATCATCGCTTTTTGTTCCTTTTGACGCTTCCGTTGAGGGGCAATCATCAAAAACCAGAAGGCCAAGAAAAACAGCCCCATCATCAATAGGCTTGAGGTTATGGAAGCTCCTTGAGGGGCTTGTGGAACCTCTGCTCCGAATAAAAATGAAAAGAAGAACGGTTGCATAATCTGTATACCCTTAAAACAATGGGTTTAAACGGGGGACGCAAGTCAATTTTCGATGACTCAATCAGCAGCAATAAAGCGGGTGATAGGGTATGCGCGCTTAGCTTTGCAAGGCTTGACGCAAAATAGCTTCCACGGAATCCAGCTCAGGATGATTTTCGTGAACTTTTTGGATTCGCTCTTCTGATTGTTTGCGGGGATAACCTAGGACAATTAGCGCCTCGATAGCGTCTTTATAACACGTATGAGGGGTATCGGCAGGTGTTGATGCAGGTAAGGCTTTTAAGTAATCATGAAGCTCCAACAAAAGCCGTTGAGCGGTTTTTTTACCGACTCCAGGGCAGCGGGTAAGCGCTTGGTAATCTTGATTAACGATCAACGAGCAGAGTTCTTGCATCGAAAAAACGGTTAACAAGGTTAAGGCCAATTTAGGCCCTATACCGCTGACTTTTTCTACTAACAACTTAAAGCAGTTGCGTTCTTCCATCGTAAGGAACCCATAGAGTTGTTGGTTGTCTTCTCGGTAAATGGGGCAGGTGTATAAGCGGTAATGTTGCTGCGGTTGAAACGCTTGAGGTTTTTGAACAAATACCTCATAACCGATGCCTTGGATTGCTAAAAAGATGCTGTGGGCATGAACAGAATCTAGAACGCCTTCTAAAAAAGCAATCATGCTTTCATCTTAATCAAGTGAGGGTGCTTGTAAAATGGAAAATGTTTTGTGGCGTCTGTAAGTGGATTAAGACTGGGCTTTTAATTTTTCCAGGATTTGGTCAATAAAGGCCATGCTTTTGGCGGATAATGGGCTTAAAGGCAAACGGACTTCTGGGCTTTTGATCCAACCTGCCTTATACAAAATGTATTTGATAGGGGCAGGGTTGGTTTCTACGGTCAATGCGCGAAATAAAGGATAAAAATTTCGGTTAATGGGGGCGGCGCTTTCAAGGTCGTTGGCTTGAACAAAGGTAAAAAGTTGAACCATTTCTTTTGCAATCCAGTTGGCGGCTGTGCTGATGGCTCCTTGTGCTCCGAGTGCTAAAAATGGCAGGATGAGGGAATCATCTCCCGATAGGACGTGGAAGGGACTGCGTTTGTTTTTAAGGAGCTGACTGACGCGGTTGCAGGAATTGCCCGATTCTTTAATGGCAATAATGGTATCGGGAAACGCTTGGCGCAATTGGTCGATGGTATCAACAGCTAATTCAGTTCCACAGCGAAATGCGGATGAGTGCAAGCAAATCGGTTTTCGGGTTTCCTTGGCAAGCGCTTCATAATGGAGGTACAGGCCGCTTTGAGTAGGACGGTTATAATAGGGCGTGACCATTAAAAATCCATCGGGTTTAAAATGCTCCAGTTCATGCATAAACCGAATGGCCTTACGCGTGCAATTTGCCTCAATGGTAAGGAAAAACGGCAGTTTATGGTTAAGCTTTTTAGTGATAAAGGTAATCAATTCGTTGCGCTCAGTGGATTCTAAGGTTGAATTTTCTCCGGTTGTATCCAGCAGAATGAGCCCCTGTACTTTTGATTTAATTTGATACGTCAGTAAGCGTTCTAGCGATTCATAATCCACTTTGTCTTTGTAGAAGGGAGTGATGAGTGATGTGTAAATGCCTTGCATACGGTATGAATAAGCAAAAAATTGAGTACTAAACACGCAACCCAACGATTTGCGCTTGGGTCACTTTGGTGGTTAATGAGGTTAGGTTTTTAGTCCAATACTCAAAAAGGTTAACAAACAGCTCTAGGGATTTATTGAAGCGTGGATAATCGCAAGTATCGAGCGTTAGCGATTGAATAAGTAGCGCTTTTTCGCTGTATTTTTCAATGGCGAAGTGGGCAATGCCATTAAGCTCACCGATTAGGTTGGCTTCTATCAACTTAGCATTGATCTGCTTTTTGCGCAACCGATTGATAGGGCCTAAATTTCCCCTAAGTTCATAGGCGTTTTCATGAGGATGGTAAATAATACTGACCAATAGATTTTCATCAAACAAGAGGAAGCACCGTTGATGTTCGTCGAGCGCCAACTCACCCCCTAAATTCAATTCCTTATCTAGTTCAGTAAGCCAATCCTTGAATAGCTCCATACACTATTAGGATAACGTTTTTTGGGGAAAATAGCAATGTTCTTAGTGCAAATACGCGCTGTACTTGTTGTAGTAATGGATCCCAGAATGAAGGGTTAAGGCGGTAGCTAGGATAAAGTTGACCGTATTGATCCAGCACAAAACAGGCAGTAAGGATTGCATCCAATCAGCGTGGATATTGACCCTTAGCATTTCGATTAAAAAGAACGAGCCGATCACCACTAATTGTAAAATGGTTTTAATCTTTCCGTGCGCTTCGGCTGCAAGGACAACCCCGCTTTTTGCCAACAAGATGCGTAGACCGGTGATGAAGAATTCGCGGCATAAAATCAGCAGGATGCAAAAGATTCCCCAAGTCGGGATGAGGCCTTTGCCGATCAATAAGATAAACATACTGATGGTAAAAATTTTATCTACCAACGCATCCATCAACTTTCCCCAGTCGGTCACTTGGTGATATTTGCGCGCAACATAGCCATCCAACCAATCGGTTGAGCTAGTAAGAATATAAACGATAAGAGCAAGAATTTTTGCCTTAGGCCAAGGGATGTAAAATAACCATCCAATGACGAAGATTAACCCGATACGCGAGAGGGTAATCCAATTTGACAACGTCATACTTTTAATTAATTTTAGTTTTTACGGTTTTGCAACCATTAAGCGCATAAGAAAATTTTTATTACCCTGTGATGACCCCATTGTTAATTGATTCCCATTGCCATTTGGATAATTTGGGTCTGAATGGGGCGCTGGAATATATATCCCAATTGGATGCAAAGAATTTACGGATGCTTTTGTTGGCATCAACTTGCCCCAACGATTGGTTGTTGAATTCACAGGTTGCTGAACATTCGAACCGCGTAAGGGTTTATTATGGCCTGCATCCATTGGAAGTGAGCGAGCGGTGGGAAGAGGATTTGGAACGCTTGCGTACGTACTTACCGCATTCAATTGGGGTGGGGGAGATTGGTCTCGATTTCCATGGTACCTTTGATAAGGAACACATTCCGCAAATGAAGCTACAAATGCAGGCATTTGAGTACCAATTGCGTTTGGCACAGCGTTATCATCTCCCCATTGTGATTCATTGCCGCGATGCTTTTTTTGCTATTAAAGAAATTCTGATTCATACGCAGTTTGATTTGAGCCGCGTATTGTTTCATTGCTTTGCGGAGGATTTGGAAGCCGCTCAGTGGATTATAGACAACGGCGGTTTTGTGTCTTATTCAGGGGTCATAACCTTTAAACGTGCAGGAAATATGCTGGAAACTGCTCCTTGGGTACCGTTGGAGCGTATGGTTATTGAAACCGATAGCCCGTATTTAACCCCTGCTCCCTTTAGAGGACAGCACAATATTCCGGAATATGTACGGTATGTGGCTGAAAAATTAGCCGAAATAAAGCAAATTTCGTTTGCGGATTGCGCAAAAATAACCGCCGAAAACGCATTGCGTTTCTTTAATATTAACTATTAGCTACCAAAAAACGTTAAAAATTAACGTTTGGGATGAATTTCGAAAGGAAATTTATCGCCGAAGTAATGGTGCGATTCCAGCGTCTGATTGAAGGTTTTCTTCAATGTTACTTGATCGCGCTTAACCAGTCCTTGGTAGGTTAATTGGTATACTTCTTCGAACTCTAAGGATAGATAGTAACCGATGCCAGCAACACAGGCTATTACTAAAACGAAGAGAAGGATAAGACGAGTAGTAAGCCAAACAAACAGTGATTTCATATACTGTAATCAGTATACTTAATGGCTTAGCGATTTTCAACCCTAATTTCCAAAATCCTGGTGGTGGGGGAGGGATTCGAACCCCCGAAAGGAAACTCCTAATAGATTTACAGTCTACGTCCTTTAGCCACTTGGATACCCCACCACTAACAAAGATCTTCATTAAGATGCGATAGATTGTTCACGGTTGGCAAGCTTTTTGTTTATCAAAAATGAAATAAGGTCTGTGTTTGACGAATAAATAAAATTGTTCAACCTTACTGAGTACATGCGTTGTACTATTTACAATGGCCATCCGAAATATCGGCTGAGCGGATTGCGTTCTTTAGCAAAATCCTTGGAGTGCTATGTGCCTATTCATTACGATGCGTTGTCGTTCGCTTTTTTAACCGAAGCAGCTTTGTGCGCGCTCCATGTTCGCTTTTTGAACGATGCAAATCCGACCGATGTGATTACCTTTCCGGCGCTCAAAGGCGATGCGGTACGTATGGGTGAAATTTGTATTTCGGTTGATGAAGCGCTTAAGTATGAACAGGTTCAATGCTTGTCGGATGAATTAACGTTGTATGCGGTTCATGGATGGTTACATTTGGCTGGTTATGATGACCATACGGACCATGACCGTGCGTTGATGCGCGAAATGGAACGCAAAACATTGGATTTCCTTTCTACTCAATCAACTCCGCGTATCCGAGTTCAAAAAATTCGTTAACGATGATTTTCGTTAAGCGGGATTCTTTTTATTTTTTTGGATTGACATGCTGATTTTTTTTGATAAAATCGGCGAATCCATGAGCATAAATACAGAAATAAAAAATTGGTTTAAGAAATTAGATGGTGTTTATCTTCAAGAATTGGAACGCCTAGAATGGCCTTCTGAAGATGAAGCTTTTCAGTCATTTGAATGGATGATGAGGCAGGGGGTCATACAGGACTTACAACGCCATGATGGAGATGTTTTTTCGTTTAAAGTCCATGACAGAGGGGACCTAGGGGCGCTTGCAGAAGCATTGGAGGAAGATGACTCATCGCTACAAGAACCGTTTAAACATTTTTTAAAAAATCAAAAGTGGTTTGAGTGCCGCAATAAACATCTAGAGAAAAGATGTTTTAATGTAATCCTTCCTGTTTGTGATCCTTATGTTGAAGAAGGCAAGCAGGAAGAAGAAGATCTCGTTGAAACCGCTCGGTTTGGTATTGTGACCTTCGATTCGTTAATGAAGGGAATCGAATATTGCCGTCCCGATAGTACCGCTAAATGGGTGGCGATGAATTCGGATTCTGAGGAAGCACGCAATGAATTAACAAAAGCAATTAAAGCTTATGTTTCTACGATTAACTTTTTAGGGGGATTTGATTTAAAGGTACGTCTTTATTACAAACCCAATGAGGAATGTGTAGCAAAATACCGAAAACAGTTTGAGCAGGCTTTATTAAAATTGGCCAATCATCCATTAAGTCGGCCAACCGTGATTGCTGCTTTGTGCATTAATCAAGAAGTTTTACATGATTTGCCATTAACCGTGGTTCTTGAGCCGCGTATAGTTATAGAGGGGGAACATGCAGTACTAAACGCTGCGTATTCGGTAGGGGCGCATTATATACGCTTGTCTGTAGATTTTTTGGATTACTGGCCTGTTTTATATCATGAATTGAATCATCTTATATTACGTATCTGTGGATTTGATGAGGGCGATATAGCTCCATTTAAATTCTGGAGGGATTTATTAGGTACCGACCAAGAGAGTTATACAAAATTTAGAAATGAATGTAGTAAATTCCAAGGATTAATATCCGAAGATTCGATGGTTCGATTACCTAAGGGTTTTGGTAAGCGGTTGTTACATCATTCTTACAGGAATGATATATACGCCATTGAGGAGATTTATGATGCATTGGTTATAAAAGCTCATTTTTCCAATTTGCGAGAGATGCTGAATATGATTGGGGTTGGGTTCCATTACTTAAAAAATGAACCCTATGATCCAGAAGAGCCTAAGGTGCCTTGTTTGGTCATTAATCGTTTATCCGATTTCAATTTGTTGGAAAGAATACCTTGGGGACATGATAATTTAACCGAATTAAATGACTTATTAGCAGACCTAACCCGAAGGTTAACGGATGAGCAAATGCCAGATCAGTATCGAACGTTGCTGGAAAATGCACAACACGTGGTTGAGTCTTTCATAAAAGTAAAAGATTGGTCGAAGGAACAACCGAATAAGGAAGCTTTTGAGCGCTTATGTAAATTGCACGGAAGAGATACAAGTACAGCTTATCTAGATACTCGGTCAACAAGAGACCTTACATTATGTAGTGAAAGCAATGTACGTAAAGTATCCGGTTGGGATCCAAACCGGATTGGGTAATCAACCGGTTGGTAGCCATACTTCCAAAACACTTAAAAAATATTATTTTTATGAGCTTAAATGCACCCCGCATAACTAATATAGATTATCCTAGTGAGGATGATGCTGCTAAGGTATTGCAACTCTTAGCTGCTAACGATATTCTGTGGGATTACCAACACCCTACGGATGATGTGTTTTCTTTTAGCACTGATCGAAGCAGGATTATAGCTAAAAGAGGTGTTCTCAAGGACATCCTGTTAACATCAGAACCCTGTAAACCTTTTTTAAACCATCGGGCAACTCTACTAGAACGCACTATGGCGTTAAATCGGATGAGCAAATTATGTCGTCCGACAGTTGAACTTTATACCCGCGAAGGTACATCAGCAGAAAAGCAACTGGCAGGAACTGATTATATGCGTGTTGTAACCTTCGATACATTAATGCAAGGGATTGAAAGCCTTTATCCTGGTAGTACCCAAGAATGGGTTGCTATGAATAACAATTCTGATGATGCGTGGCATAAGCTATCGAAAGCGGTTAAGGATTATGCGGCTAATATTACGATTGTAGGCGGAAGCCATATAGATAGTGTATCTTTTCACTATAAGCTGAATGAGGTATGTGTAGCTAAATACCGTAAGGTGTTTGAACAGGCCTTATTAAAATTGGCTAATCATCCAATTGGGCGCCAAACGGTTATTGCTGCTTTATGTATTAATCAATCAATTTTATATGATCTTCCGATGGAATTGGTGATTACGCCGCGTATCCATGTGGAGGGTAAGAAGCGACAAGGGCAAGATTCTTATTCCTCATCTCATTATTTACAGTTGGTTCCAAATATTTTGGATTACTGGCCTGTTTTATATCATGAATTGAATCATCTGATTCTTGGGGTTTGTGGATTGGATCG
Source organism: Opitutales bacterium (assembly GCA_024407725.1). Lineage (GTDB taxonomy): Bacteria > Verrucomicrobiota > Verrucomicrobiia > Opitutales > UBA9783 > UBA3869. The sequence goes on along the minus strand of JAKSVZ010000009.1, from coordinate 4,888 downwards.
ATGCCTACACTATGGTATTGGAACGCAATTGTGTCAGAAGTTATTCAGGAACGATAATTATGATGAGTTTAAACGTAAATGTAATGCAGTTCCTGGATTGGTATCCAAAGCAGATACGGTTCAATTACCCATGGATATAGTTTTGGGTTTGTGTGCTGAGCCTTATGCTTTTGAGGGGAATAATTATTTGCTTCCGATGCTGTATGATATGTTTGTTGTAGCATCTCATTTCTCAAACGAAGCAGAGATGGTGGATATTATTGGAATTATGCCCCATTGGATGCCAGGAGATCGTCCTCAAGCAAAGACCTCTTGCTTGGTCATTAACCATTTGTCGGATTTTAATTTCCTTGAGCAAGTACGTTGGGGTCATGGCAATCCAATGATCCTAAACACTATGTTAGAACGCATCGGATATACGTTACAATCAGATTCATTGAGTACTGAAGGTCGTAAGTGGTTTGAAAATGCTAACTATGTACTGAAGGAGTTCCGAGATTTAAAAGATTGGACAACCTTGCAGCCGGATCCGGACGCTTTTAAGCGCTTATGTCAATTGCACGAGCGTGATATAGATACAAAGTACATTGATGATCGGGTAACCACCGATGTCGAATTGTATTGTGAAAGCAATGTACGCAAGATGGACGGTTGGGACCCACAGCGGGTTTGTTAACCGTATCCGTGTAGAGCGGATAGTCCAAACAATCCAAAAATTTTATTGTTATGAGTTTAACTATCAATCAAACAACGCCCATAGATTATCCCAGCGAGGATGAGGCTTTTAAAGCCTTTCAGGTACTTGCAGACAAGGGATTAATTCAGAATTTGCAAAAGCCTACAGGTGATGTTTTTTCCTTTGTTACCGATAGGGAGCAATTTCTAACTAAGTATGACGAAATTCAGGATGTTATCCATAATTCGGCGGAATTTGCTCCCTTTTTAGGGATTCAAAAAGCCATCAGTCATCGTAGTATTCAGCGCCCTACTGATTGTTGGGGTAAAGTTGAGTATTATACGCGTGAAGGCACATCTGAAGAAAAGCAGCTTGCGGAAACTAATGATTTGCGCATCGGGACTTTCGATACATTAATGCAGGGGATTGATGCTCTTTCACTTGGTAGCACTGACAAATGGATAGCGATGAATGCAGGGACTTCTGAGGCTTGGGATGCGTTATCGAAAGCGATTAAGGATTATACTGCGAACATTACAATTTTAAGCGGAATTGAATGGGATGATAAGCTCTACTACAAACCGAATGCAGCCTGTGTAGCGAGATACCGCAAGGTGTTGGAACGCGTTTTGTTAACATTGGCCAATCATCCGGTGGGTCGTCAAACGGTGATTGCTACGTTATGTGCAACCCAAGAAACCCTAAAAGATTTACCGTTTGAGGTGGTGATTACTCCTCGTATTAATGCGGGGAGATTTGATGATTTTGGAGAATACCTGTATTCCCATGAACATTATTTGCAGTTAGGGCCTAATGTTTTGGATTTTTGGCCAGTTGTAAGGCATGAATTGGGTCATCTGGTTCTGCGTACCTATGGGTTGGATTTGGACATGTCCTATCATGTAAAATTCAAATTATTAGGGGATTTGTTCGGATGCGATGATGAAACCTATGCTTTGTTTAAAGATGCCTGTAGAAAATCGTCTATAGATGTATCTGAATCTGAAACGGTTCAATTACCGAACGATTGGGGCTTATATTTGCCTCCTTATCAAGGTAAACCAAATGAATGCCGTTTGTATGAGGTTTATAACGCATTAGCATTTCAGGCTTGTTTCCCAAATGCTATGGAGATGTCCGATATTATCGGGGTTAATGTGGAGCTGATGAATACTGCCAAAGGATGGAATACTCCTTATTTGATCATTAATCGTTTATCTGATTTCGCATTTTTTGAAAAGGTTCGCTGGGGATATTCTGGTTCTGAAACCTTAAAGTATTTGTCGGAAAAGGTTCAGGCTAAGTTAGCATCTACCGGATTAAGTGGTGAAGAACGAAGCTTGTTCGAAAACGCGAAAAATCTATTGGATGTGTTCAATAGCCTCAAAAATTGGTCATTTTTGCCGCCCAAACAGGACGCTTTTAAGCGCTTATGTCAATTGCACGAGCGCGATACACACACCCAATACATTGAGGATCGATTTGCATTACGCGGCGAGGATAACGTGCATATCGAAAGCAATGTACGCAAGATGGATGGTTGGGATCCCAAGCGGATTGCCTAACCTTATCTGTTGCTAGCAGATAGCCAACAACTTTCAAAATTTTTTATCAAAACCTTAAAAATTATTATTGTTATGAGTTTAGTTATTAATCACGAATCAACCATAAATTTTCCTACAGAAGCTGAGGCATTTAAAGTCTTTCAGCTTTTAGAAAAAAATGGGTTCATCCAAGATTTACAACGTTCGCCCGATGATGTCGTTACGTTTAAAACAGACGATACGTTTAAAGAGGTTTCCGATTTAATATGTAACTCGGAAGAACTTAAAGCCTTCGTTAATCTTGATTCTTTTTTTAATGATCGTTATAAAACAACCCATACTACAAAGTTATATCGTCCGACAGTAGAGCTTTTTACCCGCGAAGGGACGCCGGAAGAGAAGAAAGCAGCTGGAATCGATGGGGTACGTGTCTTAACGTTTGATACATTGATGAATGGAATTGAGTTTTTGTATCCCAGTTCTACAGCCAAATGGATAGCAATGAATGCGGATTCTAAGGATGCTTGGGATGCGTTATCGAAAGCAATTAAGGATTATGCCGCTAATATTCAGGTCTTGAGCGGTATTGAGGGGGAAAATGCGAGTGTTTATTATCAACCGAGCGAAGCGTTTGTAGCTAAATACCGAAAACAGTTTGAGAAGGCCTTATTAAAATTGGCCAATCATCCGATTGGACGCCAAACAGTTCTTGCGATTTTGTGCATTAATCAAGAAGTCTTAAAGGATTTGCCAATGATATTGGTGATTTGTCCGCGTATTCATGTGGAAGGGCATGACGATAAGTATACGATGGATTCGTATAATTCTTCACATGTTTTGACCTTATCTCCTGATTTTGTGGATTTTTGGCCACTATTAAAACATGAATTAGGGCATCTTGTCCTTGGTTTAAGTGGCTTGGATCGTTCTAGCGGAAGTGGGTTAGACTATGAGTTTATTCAGAGTTTGTTAGGCAACAAAAATCATTCTGAATTTTACAATAAATGTCGTGAGATTCCCGGATTGGTATCTGAAGATGGTTTTGTCCTATTACCACAAGAAATAGCTAATGAATTGTTCAGATATATTGCTTGCGACAATCGTTATTGGTTACGAAGTGCATACAGTTCGTTAGCTTTAAAAGCTCATTTTTCGACCGAAGCAGAGATGATTGATATTATTGGAGTTAAGCCCCATTGGATGCCAGGAGATCATCCTAATTCAATGATTTCTTGCTTGGTCATTAACCGTTTGTCCGATTTTGATTTCCTCGAGCAAGTACGTTGGGGGCATGGCAATAAAAAAGAATTCGATTATGTTATTGATGATATTAATGAGAAATTAGCTTCAAAAACTTTGGATGAGGATGAACGTAAGTTGTATGAAAACGCGAAGCAGATTATTGATATCTTCTTAACAATGAATTCTTGGTCGACTTTGCAGCCGGATCCGGAGGCTTTTAAGCGCTTATGTCAATTGCACGAGCGTGATGTAAATACAAAGTACATTGATGATCGAATTGACGATACTGAATTGAATATCGAAAGCAATGTACGCCGAGTACCAGGTTGGGAACCGGAGAGAATTTAACGCGATCATTTAACAACAACGAATAAAGCATCATGTTAGGTTAGTCGCCCTAAAATTGGGGCGATAGGCCTTATATGTGCACTAAATTAGAAATTAAAATTAATTAACGATTATGAGTTTTTTTATAAAAGGATTAGGAAAATTGATACGGTATGCTCTACAAGACCGATTATTTACTGTAAGCGAACAACATGTTGTGTGGATTTTAAAACGTTTAGAAGAACAGGGAGTTGTTTCGGATTTTAAATATCCCGAAGATGATATGATTTCATTTAATTGTTCTTGCAATCATCTCAGTAAATTATTCGAAAGCCTGCCTCATGCATACGTTTATCCAAGTGGTGATGAGTATAAATCTAGGGGGGTTGTTAAAAATGCACTATTGGATGCATGTTCCGTTAAGGATGGCCTGAAATTTTACACCCGAGAGGGTACGCCTGAAGAACAAAAGTTAGCAGGAACCGATAAGATGAGGGTCTTAAGTTTTGATACCCTGATGCGATGGTTGGGCGCGAGTGATAAATGGATTGCTATGAACGAGAATACCGATGATGCGTGGCAATCCTTAAAGGCAGCCATAAAATCTTATGTAAATCAGGTTGAAATATTGAATGGGCTGTTTGCGTTCGAGGTAGTTAACGAATATGACGGTAATGGTTATATGCTATATGAACCCAAGGAGGCGGTTGCTAAAAAATGCCGTCGAATATTAGAACGAGCGTTATTAACCTTAGCTAATCATCCGATTGGGCGACAGACGGTCATTGCTAGCTTATATATCCAAGAAGTAATAGATCCGGATCTTAGGGTAGTTTTTACGATCGGTGTTAATGATGATCAATATATGAGAAATCATACGTTAGTCTTATCCCCCAATATTGAAAAAACTGTGTCTATCTTAAAGCATGAATTCGGACATATGATTTCCTATGCAACTGGATTCATATTCCTTTCTATGGATTATGATTACCAGTGTCCATTGCTCGATGAATTTTTTGGGCTCACAGAAGAAGAATATCAGCAAGTTGAAGCAAATTGTAAGCCATGGATATCGGAAGGCGGGATTGTGAAAGTACCT
>JAKSVZ010000008.1 GCA_024407725.1 Opitutales bacterium | reverse complement strand
AAATGCCGCGTACCCGCAGTAGGACGGAAAGACCCTATGGACCTTTACTATAACCTGGTATTGATAGTTTATTTTTATTGCGTAGGATAGGTGGGAGGCTTTGAGAATCGGTTTCAGGATCGATAGGAGCCAATGGTGAAATACCACTCTTTAATGATGGATTATCTAACCTTTATCTGTTAACCAGAGGAGAGACAGTGCTAGGGGGTTAGTTTGACTGGGGCGGTCCCCTCCAAAAATGTAACGGAGGGTTACGAAGGTTTCCTCACTCCGGTTGGTAACCGGAAGTAGAGCATATGAGTATAAGGAAGCTTAACTGCGAGACCTACAAGTCGAGCAGATGCGAAAGCAGGTTCAAGTGATCCGGTGGTTGTTTGTAGAAGCGCCATCGCTTATAGGACAAAAGGTACCCTAGGGATAACAGGCTGATAGCGCCCAAGCGTTCATAGCGACGGCGCTGTTTGGCACCTCGATGTCGACTCAACACATCCTGGGGCTGTAGACGGTCCCAAGGGTTTGGCTGTTCGCCAATTAAAGTGTTACGTGAGTTGGGTTCAGAACGTCGTGAGACAGTTTGGTCCTCTATCCACTGTGGGCGTAGGAAATTTGAGGAATACATTCTCTAGTACGAGAGGACCGAGAATGACGAGCCTCTGGTGATCCGGTTATCGTGTCAACGGTAGAGTCGGGTAGCTATGCTCGGGAGGGATAAGCGCTGAAAGCATCTAAGCGCCAAGCCAGTTCCAAGATAAGATTTCCCAAGCGTAAGCTTGTAAGGATCCCGGAAGATAACCGGGTTGATAGGGTATGAGTGTAAGTACGGTGACGTATTGAGCTAAATACTACTAATGATCTGAGTGAATTTATGTTTTTTAAGCTAGTAATTTTCTGCAATATTTATCAAATATCAAACAAGAAGCTTTACTTTTAAAAGCGTTAATGCGTTAACGTATTCAATAAAAGTATTAACTTTTTGAAATGAAAATTTGCCTAGTGATAATAAGCTTAGGGGAAACACACGTTCTCATTCCGAACACGCTCGTTAAGCCCTAAACTGCCGATGATAGTGCTATGTTTTTTAGTGTGAGAGTAGGTGGTTGCTAGGCTTTATTTTTTTGTACTTATAAGTAACATTTAACTAGATCAAAAATTTCCCCTATTATGATTTCACGCCGAAACATGCTCTATTTTATAGGGTTCGTTTTGTTGTTTTGGACTGTTGGTCCTTTGATGGTGTGGGTTATCGATCCGTACCATCTTTTTCATGAAACGCGGTGGAATAAAAACCTGCATGCTACAGCTAAAGGGAGTATCTATTATATTGGTTCTATACGCCGTCATTTTGCGCAATCAAGTCCTAATGATACCCTGATTGTGGGTAGCTCGCATACAGCCAGTTTTGCAATAGAAGATATTAATAGAGCGATTCATGCTAAAGGCGTAATGCTTTGCTTGGGTGGTGCCCATAAAGGGTCTTTGGCGTTTTTAGTAAAAAAGTCATTAAAAACAGGGAAAATGCATAATGTAGTATGGGGAATTGATGCCTTCGCTTTTTCAGAAGATAAATCATTAGGCTCTATTAATGAGACATATTTTCGATATCCTTTACTAACCTGCTTCAATTGGCAGATTTTGCTTAAATCTTTCTCTGTTTTACTGAAGGTTGGAAATCAAGTGTCCGGTTGTTTGACCTACGATTATACGATCAAAAATGTGGTACGCAATAGGGATAACGCTTGTCGAGATTGGGTACGTGCTCAAAACCTAGCGAAAATGCGCTATTTATCACCTAATTTCTCTAATTTTGCATTAGCCGATAATAAGTTATTATGCGCAGTTGATGATTTGATTCATTTAGCCCAGCAGCATCCTAATGTTAATTTCTATTTGCCAATTGCTCCGGTATCTTGGCTGTGGTGTCATTATTATAACGCAATTCCTCATCCTGTTTTTCTTCAAGCAAGTTTTACCTTGTGGCGTCATTTGGTAACCGCCTGCGCTGATTTGCCGAATGTCAAAATCTATGGTTGGCACGATTGCCCGTTGGTTAGCAATCTAGCCAATTATTGCGATGAAAGCCATTATCATCCCGACATCAACCGTTATATGGCGTGGTGCATTGAGCACGATAAGCATCGGTTAACCAAAGAAAATTACGATGCGTACGAAGCGCGTTGTGTAGAAAATCTGCGTGCGTTTAAGATCCTAGATGCGTATCCTCATCGCGATACCTTTGAGGAGTTGGTCGCCGCGGAAGCTCAGAAATAAGCAAATTTGCCTTATTTTTTAGGCAAATTCATGGTTAAACCAGTTAATGAATTCTGTAATACGCATTAATTTGATACTTTTGCCTTTGCCTTTAAAGTCGCACCAATGTTTATCTATATGTTTTGGTAGCCATTGGCGAGCTCCTGCTTTATAACCTCCGCCGTTCACAATAAAGATGATTCCTTTTTCGGATATTGATAGATGGCGTTTAATAGCATATAAGGTACTAAAAATTAGTGATAATCACTTCGGTGCTTGTTCGTTTAGAGCTATCGCAATTAATCATGCGTTTAACCGGAACTTCATTAATCGAAAACCCTTTGTATAGGTCTTTAATAAAATCCGTTGAGCTGTTGGTTAGCATGCAATATACGCCTTTATTGGATAATTCTCGGAAAAGCTGGGCTAGCCGTTTCTGATCGGCTTCAGGGAATCGATTGCTTTGGTAAGCATCAAAAGTAGCATAATAAGGGCTATCGAAAAACACAAAATCACCAGCATTGGCATTTTGACACGAAATTTCGAAATCCCCTTGAGTGATAACGCAGCGCTTGAGTAGTTCTGACATTTTAAAGATATTATCTGGCTGAAATAAATTTAGCGTTTTTTTATGCCCTGATGGAACGTTGAAACATCCTTTTGAGCTGACGCGATACAACCCATTAAAACCTGCTTTATTTAAAAAGATAAACAAAGAAGCACTGTAAACGTTAAAGGTATTGTTTTGGATGAACGTATTAAAAGTTGTGCGTTGGGAAAAATAAAAATTCGTTTTTGCAGTATCGTCCGGCAAGGCATTGTAATCGTTTTGCAGCGTTGATAGGTATCGGATTAGCTCATCGGGTGCTAGCTTGATTTGTTGATAGACATTGATTAATTGTGGATTGCAGTCGTTGATAACTGCTTTTTGCGGCGCTATATGGAAGAACAAAGCTCCACCGCCAAAAAATGGTTCGTAATAAGTTCCGGTAAATTTGGGCATCCTTTGAACTAATAGGGGAAGTAATTGCCTTTTACCGCCTGCCCATTTGACAATAGGTATGACCATATAAGAATACTTTTAGTGTTATTTTCCAAGGATTTGTGAGTTTATCAAGTCAAATGGGTGGCGTAGATGAAGGTTGATTTTAGAGTGCTATTTTGAAATCATAATTTTAATTGAATGGACAGCAAAAAGCTTACGGTTGGGGTTACAGCTTACAATGTTGAAGCTTATATAGCTCAAGCATTGGATTCAATTTTGGCGCAAAAAACCAACTTTCCTTTTGATATTTTAGTGGTGGATGATGCGAGTACGGATAAAACTCCGCAGATTTTGGAGGTTTATCAGCAGAAGTACCCCGATACTGTAAAAGTCATACATTCGCCGCAAAATTACGGTAATTTGCATACCTTGAACACGATTTTTGCTCATATCCAAACACCTTATTTTTTGTTGATCGACGGAGATGATTACCTACTGAGCCCCTATTGCTTGCAAAAAGAGGCTGATTTTTTGGATGCTCATCCGGAATTTACTTTGTGTGGCGGTAATACGGTGCGGATGCGCAATGGAAAGTTAGCAGAGCGGGTGATTCCCAGCTTTAAAACGCAGTTGGTCTATACGATTGAGGATTATTTTAATGAAACCTGTCCGTACGTACATACGTCAGCTTTGATGGCGCGCAATGTGGTTTATAACAATGGCGTTCCGGAAGCATATATCAAGGGCGAAACCACAAGCGATACCTTGGTATACCGCGGGGATACGATGCGTTTTTTGCATCATTTACAGCGCGGAAAGTTGTTTATATTTTCGGATGCGTTTTCGGTATATCGCATACGTTCGGGTAGTATTTGGCAGGGAGCGAGCGATTTTTCGCGCTTATTGAAACTCACCTTTTTTAACCTGCGCTGTACGGTGCTGTTTCCTGAACAAAAGGAGTTTTTTGCGCGCCTGTTTTTATGGAATTACCAGAAGCTGTTGAAGTGTCTTTGTCGGTCTTGTTGCCAAAAGGATGCTTTAAGTGCTACCGACCGGAAGATTTTTATCGAACTATTGGATTTAATCGCTCGCTATGACTTGGATGGAAGCGATTTTAGGCGCGCGACCAGCGTAGTTTATAAATGTTGGATTAAGGCGAAAGCTTATGGGCGTATTTTGATGCGCCAAATGCAACGGATTGCGAAGGGCAAATCGGGTTATTAAGGTTGCTATTTGTTGAAAAATAGCCTGTTTTATTGGAGTAATCTTTTTTATTTTTTGGTGAAATGGATTCTGCAAGCTATACCTTAGATTTTGAGCAACCGTTAGTAGCCCTTCAAGCACAACTGGAGCAGTTAAAGCAATTGTCAGAAACAAGCGGTACATCGATGGATGCAGAACTGCAGGCTATTGAACGTAAAATTGAGGAAACCAAAAAGAGTATTTATACGCATTTAACGCCTTGGCAACGGGTTAAGTTGGCGCGTCATCCGCAACGTCCGTATGCGTTGGATTACATACAGCTGCTGTTTAATGACTTTCAGGAGTTGCATGGAGATCGGCATTTTGGAGATGACCCTGCCTTAATTGGCGGCATGGGATTTTTCCAAAAGCAGCCAGTGATGATTTTGGGGCAACAAAAGGGGCGTAGTCTGAAGGAAAATATTTATCGTAACTTTGGCTGTCCTAATCCGGAAGGTTATCGCAAGGCGCTGCGGCTTATGCAGTTGGCGGAACGGTTTTCGCTTCCGATTGTTGCTTTTATTGATACTCCTGGGGCTTTTCCGGGGATTGAAGCAGAAGAACGGCAGATAGCCGAAGCAATTGCGGTTAATTTGCGGGAGATGATACAAATCAAGGTACCCATTGTTGCTGTTGTTATTGGCGAAGGCGGCTCAGGGGGTGCTTTGGGAATCGGGGTAGCGGATCGCGTGTTTGTATTGGAAAATGCGTATTATTCTGTCATTTCTCCTGAAGGTTGTGCTTCGATTTTGTGGAAAGATGTTTCTAAGACGCCTGAGGCTGCTGAAGCATTAAAGTTGTCCGCATCTGATTTGAAAAAGCTTGGGGTGATTGATGGGATTATTGAAGAACCCTTAGGGGGTGCTCATACCGATGTACAAGCGTGTGCGCAATCGATTAAAACCGTGCTTGATCGCGAATTAAAGGCGTTAAAAAGGCTATCGACCGCTACCTTATTGGCGCAACGTTTTGCTAAGTTCCGTTCAATGGGTGTTTTTAAAGAACAAGCATGAATCGCATTGCGTTCGGAACCGATGGGATTCGCAGCCAAGTAGGGCAGTTTCCGATTACCCCAGAAGGATTCAATCTTTTAGGTCAAGCGTGCCGCGCTTGGTTGATGAATCAAGGGCTGCCATTAAAGCTAGCTGTCGGCTGGGATACACGTGAATCAGGCCCAGCGTTAGCGCAAGCGTTTGCGGATGGAATGGGTGCAAATGCGCGTATTGTTTTCTTAGGTATAACGCCAACCCCCGGTATTTCGCTTTATGTAGAGCATGAAAAAATGGCGCTAGGGGTAGCGATTACCGCTTCTCATAATCCTTATACCGACAATGGCTTTAAGTTGTTTGGTGGGAACGGTGCTAAATTATCGCGTTTGTCGGAGCAAGCCATTGAGCAGGTGGCGGAAGGCTTAAGGTTTCAAAACACCCGTTGTTCGGTCATTCAAACGGTATCGGGTAGTGACTATGTGTTGGCTTATTGGAAGCAGCGATTAACTTCCAATGCGTTTGCGGGGCGTAAAATTGTGTTGGATACCGCCAATGGTGCTACGGTTTTTACTACCTTGCCTTTGCTGCGTTATTTGGGGCTAGAGGTTGTCTCATTGGGCAATGACCCCAATGGCCGCAATATTAATGAGCAGTGTGGCAGTGAGCATGTAGAGGGATTACGTAAAGCGGTAGTGGATTCAAAAGCATGGCTCGGGTTTGCTCAGGATGGCGATGGGGATCGTTTGCGGGTGATTGATGAACAAGGGTCGTTGTTGGATGGCGATTGCGTGTTGGGATTATTGGCAATCGATGCTTTTGCCCATCATCAGCTGAAAAATAACTGTTTGGTGTGTACCGAACAAAGTAATTCAGGGCTGAGCGATTCCTTACGTTCGTTGGGAATTGAGACTATCCAATGTGGAATTGGCGACCGAGAGGTGTTTTATGCACTGGAATCAGTGGGGGGAAATTTAGGCGGCGAATCGTCAGGCCATATTATTTTGAAAGATGAAGCTCCAACTGGGGATGGTTTGCGGGTGCTGTTGCGCCTGTTAACGTTAGCTCAGCAGCAACCGTTATATCAACGCGCGCAGCAAATTCATTTGTGCCCTAAGGCAGAAGCTTCATTGCCGGTTAAGCAAAAGCTTCCGTTAGAGCAATTGAGCCATTTAAACAAGCTGCGCGAACGCTTAACATCGGCAAAACGCATCCATATCCGTTATTCGGGTACCGAGAACAAATTGCGTTTTTTGGTGGAAAGCAGCACTCAACAAGAGTGTGCGGAACAGCTGCAAGCGCTCATGCAAGCAGCTGAAGAAGATTTTAAAGATTAATGCTTAGCGTTGAATTTGGGCGTTAAATAAGCAACGCAAGAAGCTAAGGTTTCGAGTTGCTTGTAATCGCTTTCTGGAACATCAATTCCGTATTGTTTTCTAAGTTCCAGCACAATATCCAAGAAGTCCATGGAGTCTAATCCTAGTTGATCGCGCAAGGGAAGTTCATCATTTAAGTTAGATGTGTCTGCGTCAGGAGCAATCGTAGTGATAATATCAATGATTATTTGGCGTACGTCTTTTTCCATAGTTAATTAAAAAGAATTGGAGTCACAACGCCGAACAATAACCACCGAGTTAATTCCCATCATGCCAAAAGAATTGTTAAGAATGGTGTTAACTGCGGGTAAAGATTTCGGTTGGTTTATGACTAAATTGTTTAGGTTACAGGCTGGATCCAAGTGTTCAACGTTGATGGTAGGATGTACCTGCTTATCTTCAAAAGAAGGCAAGTTGCCTGCCAATTCGAGCGCACCTGCTGCTCCCATGGTATGACCTATAAAACTTTTTGTGTTGTTAAAATGCGTGTTGGGGGCTTCTGCAAATACGTGCCTTAACGCTTCACATTCTTTGCGGTCGCCCAAAACCGTTGAAGTAGCGTGGGTATTAACAATATCAATATCCGATGGCTTTAAATTGGCTTTTGCTAAGGCTAACTGAATGCATTCCGCTTGACGTTGGCTGTTGGGAAGCACCGTATTATCTGCGTCAGAATTGACTCCATAGCCTACTATTTCCCCATAAATTGGGGCTTGGCGCTTGAGTGCGGATTCCAAACGCTCTAAGATAAAAATGCATCCGCCTTCGCTAATAACAATTCCATTGCGTGCATCATCGAATGGACGGCTGGCTTTGTTGGGATCAGCATGTTCGGCTAACGCTCCTTGGCTTTTAAATCCAGCAAAAATACCAAAGGTATGAATGCTTTCACTGACTCCACCGACCAGCGCTATATCGACTTCATTCAACCGGAGCATTTGTACCCCTTGAATGATTCCAAGGTTGCCTCCGGCGCAAGCTCCACCGATGGTATAATGAGGGCCTGTAATGCCTAAATTGATTGAAATTTCACCGGCTGGGTTGTTAGCAACCGTACGCGGATTATGGTGATGGTTCCAAAACTTGGTATCGTAACCAAACTTTGAAATTTCGTATACCTCATTTTCCGTTTCCACATTGCCATGTTCGGTAATACCGATATAGGTTCCAATGCGGCTGCGATCCAATTGTTCTAGCTCCAACTTGCTATCTTCAAGCGCTTTGTGGGCGCAATAAATTCCAATAGACCCTGCGCGCGTTCCAATGCGTACTTCCTTGTTGGTTTGATATTCGTTTGCGTTGAAAGCGCATACGCCGGCGAGCACAAGACCCATATAACGCATGTCGATGCGCTGAATACGGGAATACCCTTCCAATAAATGTTTGCGGAACTCGGTTAGAGAATTGCCATTAGGCGCGGTTAACCCAACACCGGTAATAACAATACGTTGCAGCAAAGAACGATCCATTATATTCTTATCCAAGCGTCCAGCCTTTGCTTTGGCAAGCCCAAAATAGGCTTTAGCCTAAGAGCTTTTGTAACGCTTCTAACTTCTTACGGTTTTCGTCGAGTTGGCGCTGAACTCCCTCAATAACTGCTTTCGGAGCGTGAGCTAAGAACTGCTGATTGTTAAGCTTTTGGTTCGCCGTTTGAATGTGCAGGGTTAGCGTTGCAATGGATTGCTGAATTTGTTCTGTGTTCAGCGATTCATTAACCGTGTTCGATTCAATGAAAAAGCTTCCGCTGGTTAATACCTTTTGTGCGGCTCCCTGTAGGGGTTTGGAAATCCACTGTAGGTCTTTAAGACCAACGAGTTTTATGATTAATGCCTGTTGTTGCTGGCACAAAGACGCATAATTTTCATTCAAAATGCCATAAATAACCGGCGATTGTACATTCTGTTCCGATTTAAATGACCGCAGTTCGCCTACCAACTGACGTAAGCATTCGATAGAATCAATAGCCTGCGTATGAGGAGCGTTGAGCGTTTGAATCCATTGTTCAACGCGCTCCAAACCAAGTTCTGCTGTGTGAATTAAGCCATCACCTAACTGTAGCTGTTCCCAAAGCTCTTCGGTCACATAAGGAGCATAGGGATGGAGCAACAGAAGAATTTGGCGTAAAAACAGGTCCTGAACTGGGAAATTAGGCGCCGATTGTTGCTTTTGAACCTCTAGGTACCAATCGCAAAACAGGTCGCGGAATCCTTGCTGCAAGGCTTTGATGGCTGGCGTAAACGCACATTGTTGGAAATACGCAACATGAGCCTTTATGAGCTTCGAAAGTTGATGCAGTAAATGACGGTCGTAAAGCGATAAGTTATGGGCTGAAATCGCCGTGAAATAATCATCCAAGGTGTTATAGCAACCGCATGCGCTTTGCAAGGTGCGGTAACGGCAGGCATTCCATAATTTAGTGCAGAAATTGCGCCCTTGAACCAGCGCCTGTTCGTCAAAGCGGATATCGAGCCCTTGAGGAGCAATCGAAATTAAGCCGATGCGCACGCCATCTGCCCCGTATTTATGGATTAAATCAACAGGGTCGGGCGAATTACCTAGGCTTTTCGACATTTTGCGGCCTAAGGAATCGCGCACAATACCGGTTAAATAGATTTTTTTGAACGGAATACGTTGTTCTATGGGTCTATCTTCCAGCAATTCCAATGTGGCGATGAGCATGCGCGTAATCCAGAAAAATAGGATGTCGGAGCCGGATACCAAAATGTTGGTTGGTAGCGCTAACTTCAGTAAATCCATGGTGGCGGTTGAATGGCATTTTAGGGTACCAATAGGCCATAACCATGAGGAAAACCACGTATCCAGCACATCAGGATCCTGAATCCAATTATCGGGGTCGCTGGGCGGCGTAACCGAAACATGTAGGCGCGTTGGTTCCTGTTTGTTGTACCAAACGGGTATGCGATGCCCCCACCACAATTGACGGCTGATGCACCAATCTTGCAGGTTATCGAGCCAATGCAGATAAGTTTTAATCCAGTGCTCAGGAATAAATTGAATCAAGCTTTGGGTCGCAAGTTTTTTTGCTTCTTCGGTTTTGGGATAACGCAAAAACCATTGTTCCGATAAACGGGGTTCAATTGGTACATTTGCGCGTTCGGAATACCCTACCGAATGATTATAAGCCTCTTCTTTAACCAATAGCCCCTTTTCTCGCAAAGCATCAACAACAGCTTGTCTTGCTTCCATGCGATCCATTCCTTCGAACGGCGCGCCTTGTTGGTTAATGTGACCGCTTGCATCGATTACTTCAATGAACGGCAATTGGTGGCGCTTACCGACTTCAAAGTCGGTTGGGTCGTGCGCAGGGGTGATTTTTAAGGCTCCTGTACCAAAATCTTGTTCTACAGCAGCATCTCCAATAACGGGGATTGTGCGTTGAGCATCGAAGGGGCAGCGTACGTGACACCCAATGAGCTTTGTATAACGTGGGTCATCGGGATGAACTGCAATGGCGGTATCTCCCATGATAGTTTCAGGTCGTGTTGTAGCAATTTCAATAAAGCGATCCGGATGTTCTACCAACGCGTAACGTACGGTATACAATTTACCTTCGGTTGGTTTCATCAACACTTCTTCATCACTGAGAGCGGTTTGCGACACCGGACACCAATTGACCAAGCGTTTACCTTTGTAGATGTACCCGCGCTCGTAAAGCTTAACAAAGGTGCTTTGTACGAGTTGGCTGTATTCAGGGTCTAGGGTATAGATCGCTTTCGTCCAATCACAAGAAACCCCTAAGGTTTTGAGTTGTTCAAAAATGATAGTGCCATGTTTTTCGCGCCATTGCTCGACGCGTTCCAAAAAGGCTGTGCGTCCTAATTGTTGACGGGTGACGCCTGATTCTGCTTTTAGGATTTTTTCTACCTTGGTTTGCGTTGCGATACCGGAATGATCGGTCCCAGGAATCCAAAGAACGTTTTTCCCTTGAAGGCGTTCCCAGCGGCAGAGAATGTCCTGCAGGGTGGCGTTAAGCGTGTGCCCCATATGCAGGATGCCAGTAATGTTTGGAGGGGGCATTAAAACGGTAAAAGTTGGTTGTGAAGAGCCTGCTTTAAATTCGAAGCAATGTTCCTCTTGCCAACGCTGATTCCACTTGTTTTGAATGCTATCGTGCAGATAGGATTTCCCTAAACAACGCTGTTCATTCATAGCTTTGGCTTTACTATGAATGAAATTTGTAAGCACGTCCAGCCTTATAGTTGGTTTTAATGTGCTTTTGAACGAAGCTAATCCCTTTCGTGGTTGCGTTTGGCATGTTGATAGCTTACACTTTGGGTAAAAAGTTAATCTTCCTAAAGCGTTTAGTTGTTAAATTGTGGACGAATTATTTGCCTATTTACTTAGTTTGATTGTATGTACCTACCAACCAGCTTCTGTGGGTCACGAACGTGTGCGGTTGATAGAACGACCCTCCCTTGTTCTTCAAAAGCAGGCGCAAAGCGTACAACTTCCCGTTATTGCCAAAAATGATTGGGTTTATTCGGGCCTTAGCGTTTTTTCGCAAAAAGAGCTCAGGGTGCCGTTTAACGTATCGTGGTACGCGACAATCGACTGGGAAGGGCTGATTTATGATGGTGCGATGCGCTTTTTCGAGCGTTATGCTCAATTACCGCGAAAGCCCATTGTTACGGTGTACAGCCGCAATTTGCAGGACGGCGTTAAGCAATTGCTTAAGTTTGCAGATCTAGTGTTGCCCGGAACTGAATTGGTTGCGCCGTTTGTATTAACGGGATTTTTGGGCAGTGAGCCTTATGTTGGTTTGGATTCAGAAACGGCTTGCTGTGTGCATTTGTTTCCCAGTATGACTTGGGGCTTGGAACCAGTATTTGTGTTTAAGGCTCAGCCAGAAAGTCAGGTGATTCGTACGCTAGCTTTGACCCCCATAGCCGGTTATACGTTGCGGGCACAAGGGTCGAAGCAGAACGATGATTATCAGCTTTATGTTTATGGATCGGACGCATGGGTGAAAGATTTACCTGATGGCTTAACCGACCTAAAACGTTACGGGGGATGCGCGAACGGTGTGCATTGTGAGGTTGTTATGGATGCAGTCAGGCAATTAGCTCCGTTTCCTATGCTTCAGGCACTATTCGATACTTTTATCCAAGATGGATTGCGCTGTACGTGTCGTTTTGAACAAGATGGGGAATACATAACCCTCGAAAGCAGCTTTTCTGCCGAACCCCATACCCCCTTAGGGCGTTATTTTCAGCATGATTCTAATCGGGTGGCTTCTCATCGCTCCTTATCAAAATTCATGGATTGTACGATTTACGAAAGCAATCACTTGAATTTCGATGGATTAAGGCAGTATTTAGATAACTGTTACAGCAGGTTGGAGCGTATCGCAAAGGCTTCGAACGATCGGGTGGTTAAACACTGCCATGCGAAAGCTCAGATGCTTTATCCCATTGTTCAAGGCATCCTGAGAACGTGCAATGAGGTTTTTACAGGCAATGACCAACGGTTTGTATTGAGTGATGACCGCATGGTTGAGGTGTTGGAAACGCAATTTATGCCCAGTTTGGCCAGCACAAAGGTGATTCAGTCGGTAGACCAGTTTATCGAACATACATGGAATCCTTATATGGCGCGCGTAGGGGGCATTGCTCCTAATGCCTCGGTACAACCGTTTTTGTGCATAAAGCAGCAAGTTCTAACGTACCGTACCTATCCTATTTATGGGCTAAGCGACCGTTCGGAACGAAGCAATCAACCCTTTGCGTTTTTTAGCGTGTACAAACAGTATGTGATTGTTGCCAAAAAACTTCAGGATTTGAAAAACGGACTGGATTATTTGTCAGATCATCCGAACTTGTCGACCCGTTCTTACGCTCCAGCAGTTTCTGTGGCCGATTATTTTGATAAAAGCTTTTCCAGTGTTTCGAATAACCCGATTCAGATAAAACAATTTTACAAAAACCCAACAGAGTACGTTATCCAAGTGCGGCTTTCCGTGGCCTTGTGGAATTTTATTTGGGGTAATTGGTTGGGCGCTAATGACGAAATGCAATCGCTTAAAAAATTGATGGAAGTGAAGTAAGCCGCTTTGGGTTTTTAGGCTTATTTTTGGCGCTTTCGTCGGGACTCGAACCCGAATCGTCGGCTCCGGAGGCCGAAGTCCTATCCATTGAACGACGAAAGCTTAACTGTGCTTTATTGGATAAAAATCCAAGCCTAATGTCAATCAACTAGCGATTGAATTTAGAAAAAGTGTTTGATGAGGAAATAAGCTAAGGGGATGCTTAATAGCAGGCTGTCTACTAAATCTAAAATGCCTCCGATGCCCGGTAGCAATTGACTGGAATCTTTGACCGAAAAGTAACGTTTGATGAGCGATTCTATTAGGTCGGACAGAATGCTGATCCAAGAAAGGATTAAGGTAAAGCCCAAGGATGTTATCCAATGCATCGCGGGTAAATGAGCGCCAAAAAACGCACGATAGAGCCAGCTGGTGATGATGGCGAATATAAATCCGCCATAGATTCCCTCAACGGTTTTGTGTGGGCTTACGGAAGGCGCAAGGGGAGTTTTCCCAAAATGGGTTCCAATGAAATATCCACCGACATCGGTAATTTTTGTGATGCAGACGAGCCAGCCGATAACCCATATTCCCTGAGACGACCATTGGTAATGCTCGATAATTTTGATGAAAAAGTGCAAATTAAACGGAATATAAAGGAATTGGAACAGAGACAGAAAAAACGTTCTTGCGGAGGGTTCCACGAATAAGTGCCAATGGCATAAAAGCCCAATTACCCCTAGGTACAACCAATCGATTGAGGTGCTTGGGCAATGAGCGCAGGTGTAGTAGATTAATAAAAATACTAACGAGAGGATGGTGGTAACTCGTCCGGTTAACGGATTTACTTGAGTAATTTGATTGTATTCCGTGATAGCACAAAAAGCGATTAGTAGCGTTGCTAAAAGGAGGCCAAAGGACTTGAATGCAAGTATTAAAGCAAGCAAGGTTCCCCAGATGACAATCGAACTTTTAATGCGCGTTTGTATCATCATGAACCTCCAAAACGACGGGTACGGTGTGCGTACTCATCCAGTGCCTTATCCAGTGCTTTTTCATCAAAATCTGGCCAGTAAGTAGGCGTAAAATAAAATTCGCTGTAGGCTGCTTGCAACAGCAGGAAATTGCTCAACCGTTGTTCGCCGGAAGTGCGTACGATTAAATCCGGATCAGGAATGCCCGCTGTGTACAAATACGGTTCTATATCCTTCCATTCGTTTACGCTTTTCCCTTTGGGTAACGAACGGATGGCATGCATAATTTCTTCGCGTGCTCCATAATTAAGCGCGATGCACAGCGTATGGCGCGTAAATCCTGCAGTTTCCTCCATAACCTCGTTGAGCAATTTTTGCAGCGGGTTGGGCAGACGCGTAATATCCCCTATGGTCTTTAGCCTGATTTTATTTTTGATTAATTCGGGGCGTCGTTCTTTTAAAAAATGCTTCATAATTTGGAAGATGGCACGCACTTCCAATTTAGAACGCGACCAGTTTTCGGTCGAAAACGCATAGAGCGTAATATAGGGAATGTTGTGGTGCTGAAATGCATACTCAACAATTTCCTGAACGCGCTTAGCACCGGCTTTGTGCCCTTCGGTTCGTATCAAATTGCGTTGCTTGGCCCAACGACCATTCCCATCCAGAATAAATGCAATATGTTGCAGTGGAGGATTGGGAACGGTGGACGGTTGTGATTCCATGAAACGTAATGCGTTAAGTTGTGGGCAATGCTTTTAATCCTAAGGTGCGTAATTGTTGTGCGTCAACCGTACTGGGGCTGCTCGACATAAGGTCTTGTCCCTTTTGGGTCTTGGGGAAGGCAATAACATCACGAATGCTATGCGTTCCAGACATCAACGCTACTAAACGGTCAAATCCAAGAGCAATACCGCCGTGTGGAGGCGCTCCAAACGAAAAGGCTCTTAACATATAGCCAAAGCGATCCTGTACTTTATCGGCCGGAATCTTAATGATTTCCTCAAAGATAAAGCGCTGCAGTTCTGGATTGTGGATACGAATACTGCCGCCGCCCAACTCAATTCCATTCAGAACCAAATCATAATGCTGACCGCGGACTTTATACGGGTCGGTTTTCAACAAAGGAATATCCTCTTTAACCGGCGCCGTAAATGGATGGTGCGTAGCTACAAACTTTGCTTGTTCGGGATCATAAGTTAATAGCGGGAAATCTACGACCCATAGGAATTGGTAATCCGTATCTGAAATCGATAAACTACCGCGTTTTACTAGGATTTTACTGATTTCTAAGCGAATTTTTCCCAATACGGTGCAGGCTTGTTCCCATTTGTCCGCCATAAAGAACACACAGTCGTTATCGTGCAACTGGAGCGTTTGGGTTAACCCTTGTTTTTCGTCGTCAGATAAGAACTTAACAATGGGGGATTTCCATTCTTGCTGGGTAACTTTGATAAAAGCTAACCCTTTCGCACCCATCTGCTTTGCGCTTTCTTCCAACTCTTTCAGTTCGCCAGCTGTCATATCAGCGAAATTTTCTACCTTTAAGGCTTTAATTACGCCGCCATTTTGAACTGTTTTGGCAAATACGTTGAAATTCGAGTTTTTAAATAGCTCGCTGACATCTTGAATTTCCAGGCCAAATCGACGATCAGGCTTGTCAGAACCGTAACGATTCATGACTTCTTGGAACGATAGCCGTGGAAAGGGGATTGGAATATCTACATCCAAGCAGTTTTTCCATAACGAATGAATCAACCCTTCCATCAAAGGATACATGTCTTCGCGGTCGATGAACGAAGCCTCTAGGTCGATTTGCGTAAATTCTGGTTGCCGATCAGCCCGTAAATCCTCATCGCGGAAACATTTTGCAAATGAGAAATAACGCTCAATGCCAGCAACCATCAGCATTTGCTTATACTGCTGAGGCGATTGCGTTAAGGCATAGCATTGACCGAGATTTAGGCGGCTCGGGACTAAAAACTCACGTGCTCCTTCGGGCGTGCTTTTAAATAATACCGGAAGCTCTACTTCCAAAAAGCCGTTTTGGTCAAGATAGTTACGGATTACATGCGATGCACGATGCCGCAACCGTAAACGTTTTTGGTTCACGCTTCTCCGTAAATCCAAATAACGGTAAGTTAAGCGTGTATCTTCGCTAACATTTTGTGCTTTTTCATCCAATGGGAAGGGCAAAGTTTGGCAAATATTGTGTATGATAACCTCGCTTACGTTTACTTCAATTTCACCGGTAGGTAAGTTTTCATTTACGGTGTCTTGAGGGCGTAAGGCTACTGTTCCATGCGCTTCAATCACCGACTCTGGCTTTAATTGATCGATCACCGACGATAATTGTTGGGGGTTAAGGACGAGCTGAGTGATTCCTTCGCGATCCCGTAAGTCAATAAAACAAAGTCCTCCATGGTCTCGGATATGCTGTATCCAACCGATTAATAGGACGGATTGCCCTTGGTCGCTTTTCCTTAAAGCACCACAATGATGAGTGCGTTTATTTAACTCTCGTACCATATCCTTTGCATCATAGTACGCCTTTTTTAGATAATCAAAGCTTTTTTGTATCGATGATTGACTTAATAGGTTAAGCAATAGGGGCGTTTTTCCGATTGATTTATCAAGTGATAAAATTTATACTAAAAAAATGAGTGGTTGTTCAAAAAAGAAGAGTCAACAGCATTCTAATACCGCATCGCAGGAAGTTAAAGACAACGTAAATGCCTTGTTAAGCCACATTGGTGGTGGGCAGGGGCTACCTGACTTGTGCCTAGATGATAACAATCATTGCATGCTGTTGTTGGATGATAAAATTATCCTCAATTTAGATTTTGATGACAAAAAGGAAACATTGGTTATTTACGCTTATATTGGCGAAGTCCCCTTGGCTAATCGCGAGGCAATTTATACTCAGGCTCTAGAGGATAATTTTTTCTGGAACGGAACAGGGGGAGCTACCTTGGGATTGGATAAACAATCGCAATCGTTGATGTTGGTTAAAACCTATACGCTGCCTTTGCATAATTTTAACTCCTTTGAGGATGAATTATCCAATTTTGTCGAAATCGTAGATAAGTGGATTGTGGCCATTGAAACAGTTGCAGATACAAGCAAAGAAGTCGATTGATAGTTTATGAATACAGCAAAGGATGTGCAAAAAAACTTGGGATTAGTCGGTCATCGCATCAGATTGATTAGCGAAATATCCCCCTCTTTAGGACTCCCGAAACAGGGGCCAACCTATTTTGACGTTAAGTTTTAACGAGCGTTAACGCGTTATTTACACCGCGTTTTAAGCCACTCAATGAGGCGGTCGGTTCCTTCATCAATGGATACTTGAGGGATGTAATGGAGATCCATTTTGGCTGCCGATATATCAAAATAATGATTTTGCGAAAGCTCTTTGGCTACAAAGCGCGTCATAGGCGGTGTTGCTTTTATCCATAGCACTTTATAGATAATTTCCAAACAAGCCCCTAAGACATACGCCATCTTTGGTGATAAAGCTGGGGTACGTACTGCAGGCAATTGGAGCCGTTGCAACAATTGTTGGATCCATGACCATAGTTTTACAGGGTCGCCGGATGAAATAAAGTAAGCTTTGCCTGAAACACAGTAAGAATTTGTTTGTAACGCTTGTAGGGCTAAAACATGAGCGTGCGCTACATCGCTGACATAGGATAAATCAACCCAATTATTGCCATCACCCACTTGACGTAATTTGTGCTTTTTAGCTACTTGTAAGAGGGTGGGAATTAAGTGATTGTCTCCAGGGCCAAAGATTAAATGAGGACGTAAGGCAATGGTTGTTAGTTCATCGCCATTGGCAGCCAATACCTTTTGTTCCGCCAGCATTTTTGTATAGGCGTAATGTCCCATGTGCGCGCGGGTTCCATAGCCGGTTCGTTCATCAGCATTGGTTAAATCTTGTCCTTTGCAAACGACGCTGGGGGAACTGGTATAGATTAAATATTTAACCCCATTGGCCTTACAGGCTTTGATAACGTTTTCGGTACCGATGACATTAGGGCGGTAATAAGAACGATAGGATCCCCAAACTCCTGCTTTTGCTGCTACATGAAATACGGCGTCACACCCTGCACAAGCGTTATTGACGGCTGCGTAATCTGCTAAATCGCCACGTACGACTTCAACAGTGGGCGTTTGAAAACAGGAACAACCGGATCGGTTAAAAATACGAATGGAGGTATAGCCAGCTTTTAATAAGGCTTCCACCAGATAACGTCCTAAAAAACCAGAACCACCTGTAACTAAAATTTTCATAAACCTACGCCCTTATTAAATAAAATGCAAAAACTGCCCAAAATCACAGCAAAATTTTTAAGATTATTGTAGGATGGAAACAATGGGCTTTTATCAGCCTTAAAACTGCGATAAAAAGCGTTCATCATTTTGATACAACGCACGGATATCATCAATGCCTAAGCGTAACATGGCTAAGCGTTCGATGCCGATTCCGAACGCAAACCCTTGCCATTCGTCGTCTGATAACCCGCAATTTTTTAATACGTTAGGATGTACCATTCCGCATCCCAATACCTCAATCCACGTGTTGTGGAGTTTTCCTAAATTTTCTGCAAAAATATCTACTTCAAATCCTGGTTCGGTAAATGGGAAAAAACTGGGACGTAAGCGCGTTTTAAAGTTCGTGCCGAAAAATTCTTTGATGAAGTAATCGAGCGTTCCTTTTAAATCAGCGACCGAGGTTGTTTTGTCGAGACAAAGTCCTTCGATTTGATGAAAGTTAAAGCGATGCTTGGCATCATCGGTATCTCGGCGAAACACACGACCGGGCGAAATAATTTTCAAAGGCGGTTGGTGCTTTAACAGCGTTCGGATTTGAACCGTTGAGGTTTGTGTACGCAACAAAAAGGGCTCATTTTCCTTCTTTGAGGTTGTATCACAACAAAAATTATTGAGGAAAAAAGTATCCTGTTCCGAACGAGATGGATGATCCGGCGCAGCATTTAATGCATCGAAGCAGTACCATTCGGTTTCAATTTCATTCCCCTCCTGAACGGCATAACCTAGGCGTTTAAAAATGGATAGGATATGAAGTCGAATCTGAGTGAGGGGATGAAGCGGTTTTGTAGTAGGATAAGGCGATGGTAGGGTCGGATCTACCGGCGTACCGAGTCGCTTTAACCGCTCCTGCTTGTGAAGCGCATGCGTTTTCTCTGCAAGCGCATCCTCCAGCGCATTTTTAATCGCGTTGAGTTGCTTTCCGCGTTCAGTTTTTTCAGGCCCTGTTAGTGATTTGAGTGCTTTTACTTGCTCAATTAAGGTGCTTTTGGGACCCAAAAACTGCGTTTTTACAGACTGAAGCTCCGTTAGATCAGCGCATTGTTGAATGCGCTGTAGTGATTCCGTTTTTAACTGCTCTAATGAATCTACATCCATGTTAGAGAAGCTTCAATTGCACGGCGTTACTTAGATGATTTTGATGCAGCCGTCTTTAATTGCGACTTTACTTGTTCCACTAACGTCTTAAAGCCTGCTTCATTGCGGATCGCAAATTCGCTTAATTGCTTACGATCGAGATTAATGTTGAGGGCTTTTAATCCGTTGATAAACCGGCTGTAGGAAACACCCAATGAACGACAGGCCGCATTAATACGGACTATCCATAATTGGCGGAATTCTGATTTTTTCTTTCTACGATCGCGGAATGCAAAATTTCCAGCGCGCCATACTGCATCGTTGGCATATCTAAATAGACGCGACTTGTTACCGAAGTAACCGCGTGCTTGTTTTAACATCCGCTTACGACGTTGCTTTGTTGCAACCCCATTTGTAACTCTTACCATATCATTCCTCTTGTTTTAACCAACATAAGGTCGTCGTAAACACCCTATGTCGAATTGTTTTAAAAAAATTTTTTATAACAGAGCCATGGCTTTTCTTACCACGTTAGCTTGCCGTGCATTGCCCAACTGAATATCTTTGCTGGCTCTGCGCGACCGAGAAGGTGTTTTGTGGCTCAAGAAATGCCGAAACCCAGGCTTACGTAATAAAACCTTACCGGTCCCAGTAACTTTAAATTTTTTAGCGATCGATTTTTTGGTTTTTAACATAATTTTCTCATTAACTTAAAACAGTTTTTTGTGGATGTAAAGAGGAAATAAAACTTTTGTTGATCAAAGGGAAGACTCTAAATGCTTGCAGCTATTTAGATAGAAATTCCAGATCATAATCTGGGCTTTTAAAGGGTCCTACCACCTTGATGGTGAAACTATGCGTTAAAGGATTCAATAAAAACTTAAGGGTATTTAAGCTAAATATCTCTTTGGATGGCGGGAACATTAGGTTGGCGCTAGCATTAATCTGCTTGTTGTAAATATCGATTGTTCCCTTGGCAATTAATTGCGACGAAGTGCCTACGAACCTTAGTTTATTCGAACTAAGTTTTGTTTCTGTGAACGAAAAATCACCTATTAAGCGGTTGAATTGAAGAGTGGCGCTCGATTTAAGCGGATCGAAAAATAATAATTTATAGATCGGTCCTAATAAGTGGATGCGGTACAAATTGGGATTACGGAAATCAATGCTTCCTTCGCCGGTTAATTGAGGAACTGGATTCCATTGCCCGCGTGCGCTTATAGTAGTGTTCAAAAGGCCATAGTAGGTATAACGGTTGTTTTCAGGAACGTCTTTGACCCAATCTTGGAAAATACTATGGCGTAATAAAGGTTCTGTGTGGATATGTTTTCCGCTTAGTTTTATGGCAAAACGATGCTCATCCCAGCCAATGGTTGCTGTTACGGGATCGGTTCCGAACAAAAGGCATTCAAGCTGTTTGATTTGAGTTTTGCTTGGCTGCCAATCCATCGTGCCATTAAGCGCATCCATCAGTAACCCTTGGAAGGTTAACTTTGGCGATTGAATGGCTATGTGCGTAAAATCTGTTTCGGCGGGTACGTAGGATACTCGTCCTCGAAATTGTGCATGAATAACGTCTTTTGGTTGGCAGTCCTTAAGAATCCCCCCTGTGTTTATCTGCACCAAATCCTCTAAAATCGTGTGCCAAGTTTTTGCGCCCAGCGTTCCTCGGCCACTAAAGGTCCATATATCCTTAGCATCCAATAGGGGGTCGTAATCCCAAATAATTTTGCATGTTCCTGCTCCTTGATGGGTCGCTAGGGAGTGAATCGCTAAGATGCATTGCTCCATCCGTGATGAAAAGGTAATACCTAGGTGCTTAATCAATTCATCTTGGTAGATAAAATCGTCGCCGGTGATATATCCATAGACCTGTAACGCGGGGTTATTGGGATGCCATTTGATAGCCAGATCGATGTAAGGAGCGGACTTTGGAAAGGTAAAGGGGCGGAAAAATGGCCCCCACCATGCGGGCAAGTAAGCTTCGATAAGGCCTGTTACGGCAAGGGGGCTATGACCTTGGCACACGATATGTCCTTGTTGGTTCCAATTGTGACACGTTCCATTGACGTTGAAATCAATCTGTGGGCCTGTAAAAGCGATGGATAAGTGTTGTTGGGTTTCGCTGTTCGCTCGGGTTGTATGATTGAGGTGAGCGTGAATAGTGGATAACACGATGGGATTGCCACGGTCGCAATTCAGCTCTAATGGGCCACTGACTAAATTGAGCGCGCCATGATTTGGGATTCCTTTAACAACCCCATGGGTTACCCCTGTGATTTTTGGCTGCATGGGAACCTTATCGGTAGCCTTTAAAATTGCCTGACCATACTCCGGTTCGATGGACATGCGTACTTCGTTAATGGCCCAATGGTGTTTGGGGATCGTATACTGTATGCTTCCTTTGAGCCAAGAAGTGTTATGGGTAAGGTACGCGTATATTTGCAGGGGCTTTTTGAGCGAATAGGAGGGTAGGTATAGATAGGCGTCGGTTGGTTGGTCGCCAAGCGTTAAACAACCGTGTCCATGGATAGAGCGCGTAGTGGGGTTCAACGATAGGGTATGGATTCCTCTAAAATGCAGCTGCGTTCCAGAGCCATAGGGGGTTTGTAGCGATTGAATGTGCAGGTTGGTACAGGCTGCTTTAGGTTTGCTGAAATGGGTATTCCCTGAAATTTCTTCGCAGGTTACCGTACCAAGGGTTAAGCGCGATAGGTGATAAAACGCTTGGGTTTTGAAGCAATGAACGTACAAATCGCGAACCGTAACTGGAGCGAAACCCTCTGCGGTCGATTGTTTAAGCAGTTGGTTGATAGGGATAAAGGGGTCGCTGTGTAAGCAAATATCCCCATAAGTAGGGTGAGTTGCTATTAGCGATCCGCGATAACTTTTAAACTTCTTTTGAACGCATGCGTAAATGTTGGAATAAATCCCCTGTTCGTTTTGGAAAGTTCCGTTTTGAATAGCCAACGTTAACGTTAGGGGTAATTGGAACGATAGTTCCAGATTGGAACAAGTTAAGATGCCAGCTTTGGTTTTTAGAATGAGATTTGTGAGGTGCAATCGACCATTAACGAGGGTAACTTTGGCTGTTTTGAGCTTAATTCCCAGTAAATGGGCTCCGCGTTGTACGATAGGGGTAACGACAATCGGATTAGAGGAATGGGTTAATATACCCAAATAGCCTATTCCTATGATCAACAGTAGGATTTGAACGCCCTTAAATCGTTTCATAGCGCTTATTGCTTAGATTTTTGGACAATCTTCGATAAGAAACGCTGCCACTCTTTGTTAAATACAAAGTTCTTGTTCAAATAGTGCCCCATGAGTGGTTCATCTTTTGAACCGGGATCCATAAACTGCAGTTCGTACGTTTTCGTGATTCCTTGGGGATTTTGTGTGGTAATAATCAGGGTGTAAATTACCAAGTTGTTTAAGAAAAGCTGAGTAGAAGAGGCTTCTACCCAATGATCAGCAGGTAGGGTCGTGAAAAAGGACTGAGGGGTATCGGCCCAATCAACGGTTTGTAATTCAGGATGCAGGGTCGATGAAAGGTTGATGCTGACAATCTGTTCTTGGGAATCCCATGTCCATACCGACTTGTTTGTGTCTATTAAGGTAAATAAGGTTAATAATTTAGTGGGGTCTATTCCGTTTAAGACACAGTTATAGGAATCCTTTGCACGTTGAGCGTATACCTCCTGCTTCGGCGTTACCCAAAACGTGATTGCTTGCTTTGTGCGATCCTTGAGATTTAGGGTTAACGCTATGCATTTGCTATCGCTAAAACTTTGTTTTTCCGTTAGATAGCGTTCAACCGTAGCGGTATTGAGTTCTGTGAAAAATGGTTGAATGACCGTAGCGCTTAATTCCTGAGTAACGACCAAATGATTTTGTTGGTCATATAGCGCTGCTTCGTACTGTTGACCGTTGATAGAAGTTACCTTAAGCGTACGATTTTGATACGTGCAGGAGAAAGACTTGATATCTGATAGGTCGGTATGCCAAAAAGCACGTTCTAAATACCGATCTTGCACATGCAGCAATTCATCAATGTACGGGGTTTGTATCCACTTTAACGGTGTGTTATCCGATAGCTTTACAATATACTGATCGGTTGTGCCTTGAATGGGCAGCAACTGTAATTTGAAGGTTGTGGCTCCATCTGAAATCGAAAGGGTATATAAACGGGATTTTTCGATAAAATCAGGGTTATAGGTTTGAATTTCGCTGGTGGTTAAAAAGCGCTCAAATTCCAATTCAAGGATGGATTGGCATAGCTTTTGTATGGCTAGGGAATCGATCGGGGTGTTACAGGTTGATGAACTCCATTGTTGGTTTTGCTTGTTGAGTACCAGCGTGTGTTGCGGTGTGACCAGCTGGAGATAAGTAACATCCGATAGGGGAATTAAAAAGAGAGTACACCACTGTTTTAGGGACCCCTTAAGAAGGGTTATTAAGGATTGGGGGACGGAAGCTAAGCGATTCCATTCGTTAGCGTAAATCGGTTGGTCGTTTCCGTTATCGTTTCCAATTTGAAGGGTATACGTTTGTTGATCGTCAGCGCATTGAATCGTGTACGATGGAAATTCAAGGCCGTAACGCATTTTTTGGTCTACCGTCAGCTTAATGTTTTCTTGTTGCGGTTTAACTTCTGTTAGGAGCTTTTTCAGCAGTAAATCGACGGTTAACGTGTTTGCTTCGTGTGCAAAGGGCTGTGTTAATTGCCATCCAGAATGGCTTTTGTGCAGTACAATTTTCGACCCTTGCTCGGCGCTAGTTAATTCAATAGTGTGCACATTGAATAAAAATGCTTTTGTGTGCGTTTCGGCAACGGTCGTTTCCGTATGCCAATGGAAATACAGTACAACTGCGATCCATAAGCTGTTTAAAAACACTAAAAAGTAGGTAAGTCCAAAATGCATTTTATCGCTTCCTAACTATGAAAATCGTTAACCCTAATAGGCAAGCTATTAAAGGTGCTATGAGATAATAGAGGGTGTAATAAGGAAATAATTGTGGATTGAGGGAAATACTGACTTCATTTGAGCGTTCTTCTGGAATCGATAGCGGTGGAGTATTGCTAAAATAGTGCCCAATGCGCTGTAAAAACAAAGCATTGCTTAAATAATTGATGTATTGGTTGCTAAGCCAATCAGCACAACCGAGCACAATTACTTTCCCTTGGCGAGCTACCGCGGAGCTTACCTCATTCGACCCATAACCGATGACAGTGCGTTGAAGCGGCTGCGTTTGACCGTTCGGCAATTGCTTGTTCGTGTTCGGTCGATAAACCAAAGCCTGTAGTTGTGGGCGCTCATCAGTTGGGCTTAGCGGTAGGGTGGTGCCAAATAACAATCGACTTTTAGCATCAATGAGCGGTTGGGTTAAGGGATGACGGACGAATTCATGTGCCCCTAAAACGACTTGCTGTTCGTTTAACAAAGACGATTCGCAGCGGATATGGAACATGGCTAATAAATCCTGTAGGGTATTCGCAGGTGATAGGCAGATGCATACACTTTTTTGCCGTTGAATAAATTGCTGAATGGCCGTGATTTCGTTAGGTAATAGGGCTTGTTGAGGACCAAAAATGAGCAATAAATCGATGGTGTTGGGGATGCCGGTCTCGCAGGTGCTTGCAAACTGAATTTCGTAATTCATTTGCTTCAGCAATTGATAAGCAAGGGATCCTCCGGTTAACGGATGCGTCGATTGCCCATCGATTTCTTGGTGTCCTACGAGCCACAGCGCTTTTTGCTTGGGGGTCAATAATGTCTGTATGCTGTTAAGAATGACAGGAGCTAGGGGTAAAAGGTAGCCTTGCTTGTAAAATGTATTGATTGGTAAGAATTGCGCTCGTTGGTGCATAATCAATAGGATTCCAGCTTCCGTAGCGCAATGATATTGTTCGTTTAACTGGCGGATGATTTGTTTATCCCATAGTGTGTGCAACACTTTACAAGACAGCTGCTCTTTAAGAACCGATTTTAATTGGGCTGCAAATGCACGAAATGCGACCCGAAACGCTTCGGTTGGTTGGGTCAGATCGGTAAATAAGTAAAGCTCAACGGGTTCGTGAAGGTTATGTAAAACTGTGTTTGTTTTTTGGCTTAATGGCTGTTGTACGTTGAAGCGAATGTGAACCTGTTGAGTGTGGGGAATTAAGGTTAAGCACCCAACAATTAACAATAGAAGTAATGCAACTTGCGCTAGGGTATGGATGCGTCGTTGCCGATTAAATACTTTAAAATCATCTAAATCGTGCTTCATGAGACCTTACGATTGATGGTTACAATGCTTAGAATTAAAATAATGCTCCCAACGAGCGTATAGAACAGAATAGGAGGTAAATCGATAAACCCATTGCAAACATTGAGGATGATGGGATTGAAATTGAAATACAATTCTCCTTTAAAGGGTAAAAAGTGAAAAACACCCATGAACTTAATCCCTAATAATGCGATCCACAAACACCCAATGCTCGTTAATAATGCTGTGCTGATTTTGTTGCAGAGGGTGTTGATGAAGGTTATGATGGCAACCCACAGGAAGTTGTTGAAACAGATGAATAATAAAGATCCGAAGATGGCAATCCGTGGTATTTCCAAAGTGCTTAAAAAGATATATTTAAACAGTAGGGTAATACCTATATATACAATCCACAGGAGCGTATAAATACTGTAAAGACAGAGAAATTTGCCGCAGATCAACGTACATGCATTAATGTTGGTCGCAAACAGGCGTTCTAAGGTGCTGGTTGAGTTGAAACCGTGCCATAGATATACCGCCCATAAGGGTAAAATCCATACCGTTAGATACAAAAAATGTTGAATACTCATCGGCATATAAGCTAGTGAGGTTACATGCGTTTGAGTTATCCATAAACCTGAAATAAACTTGTATCCGCTTAATAAAAAGAAGAAAGCGATGATAAAATAAGTATAGGGCTTCCGTATGAGAAAGCGCCATTCTTGAAGAAATAAAATCCAACAAGCTTTCATGATTTCCAGGGAAATTGAGTCATTTTAAAGAATAAATGATTGAGGCTTGGGGAAGCCTCAGAAAATTGCTGTACTTTGTACCCATTGGTTAATAGCCAAGCTACAAAGTCAGATTCAAAATGTGAGTCGGCGTTTGCGTATTCAAAGGTGCATTCTGTTGCGTCTTCTTGCAAAACTACTGAATCGCATTGTATACCGAATGGTGAAGCATTCAGTACGCTTTTTATCGCATCTATAGCGTGCACAATTTTTAGTTGGTAACGTTTATGGGGAAACGCTTTTGCGTAAAGAGAGGGGAAAGTACCATCTCCAATCAATTGCCCCTGATGCACGATCAGCAAATGATTACAAATCGATTCAATTTCCGGCAAAATATGCGTCGCCATGATAACGGTTGAACGGCTACTGATTCGTTGGATGATAAGGCGGAAATTTTCAACTTGTTGAGGATCTAACCCAACCGAAGGCTCATCTAAAATCACCAATTGCGGATCATTTAAAATAGCATCTGCAATACCTACCCGCTGTTTGGTTCCGTGCGATAGGGTACCAATTAATTTTTGTGTGGCTGTCCGATGCAAATCACAAATTTCCATTACCTCCTGTACCGTTTTCTTTACATTTTTGACTTGTTTTAAGCATGCTTGAGCTTGCAGAAACTCTTCTACTCGCATGGCATTCGGCAAGGTGTAATGTTCCGGCATATAGCCAATAATGGACTTTAACGAATCCCTGTGGGTTGTTAACGGTAGGTGATTGATGTAGACTTTCCCTTCAGATGCAGGAATAATTCCACATAAAATACGAAACAGAGTGCTTTTCCCAGCGCCATTAGGACCTAATACCCCAACAATTTCATTAGGGCTTATTTTAAAATTAAGATTGTACAGAGCATTGTTTTTTCCGTAAAACTTGCTTAAATGTTCAATGGATACTTCTGCTGACACGTTCTTTTTTAAAAATTTTTTATACGTGGGCGCAAGATTATATTGAAAGCATGACCGTAAGGTATTGTATTTAAACCACCTGATTGTCTTTGATTTTATGGCATACGATATAGAACTAGCGAAGAAATTAACGATCATCACGCCGTTATATGGGCGTCATGAAATGACCTTAAGGCATTTGCTCTATCTTGAGGCTGTACGTTGCCCCTTTAAGGTATATATTACTGATGGAAGTTTTGATGATAAAAATTTAGAAATTATCGAAGCCAATAAGCATCGGTTCTCTCATGTAAATTACGAATATCATCGTTATCCAGCAGGAGCTGGTTTGCTAGAGTTTTTTAAGCGGATGGCTGATACACTGGCTAAAATCACCACTCCGTATGTTATCCGTTACGATAACGATGATTTCTTGGATATGGATGCCTTATTGCAATACATAGCGTTTTTAGATCAGGATTCGCAGCATGAATATATTGCTTGTATGGGTCAAATCCATCCTTTTACTACTCGCCATAACCAGTGTTTCGGAAAAATTAATGCATTATATAAGCCAAGGTATTATTGGTCCGATTATGAATTAGATTCCGTTGAAGAACGTCTACGAGGGTGTGATGATGAAAATGAGGCAAGTGTGATGCGTCGTCAGGTAAGCCAAACGGCTTATGCTGAATCGGTAGCGCATGAGTATAAGTTGGATTGTTTTTTGACCTTATATCCAAGTACTTTAGGTAAAACCAAGGTTTTACCTTCCGTTTACAAATACAAACAAATGGATTGTACCCTATGGCGTAATCAGGATAACAACAACCGTATAACCCAACTTTTAACCACCGATGAGATTGCCGAAACCCAACGCGAGATAGGAGCGGTTATCGAAAGCATAGGGTTAACGGGAGAACGAGCAGAAACTTTAAAGAAGCAACTGATCTTAGATTGGTTCGGGATGCAAGACCCTAAAACCTTACATCAATTTGTAGAATTTTTATTTTATCTTGATACTAGTTATTTCCGAAAAGTTTTGAAGCTCTATAATTGGTTTACCGTTTCGTGGTTGCGTCGATTACCTGCTACTATCCGCTATCTGTATTTAAACAACTCTAAAACCTTGCAGACCATTAAGCAGGTTCTACGTAATGGATGATAGAGCCGTACCTTTTCAAGGCACTCAAGGGGTTGGTAAAAATACAGCACAACGGGGTGTGTTGTATGTGGTTGGAACGCCTATTGGTAATTTGAGTGATTTAAGTTGGCGTGCGTTTAATATTTTATCTTCCTGCGATTGTATTGCTTGTGAAACTCCGCAAGTGACGCAAAAACTGTTAACGTTACTCAATATACCGAAAAAACCGTTGTTTACCTATCGGGATGCGGGAGAGATACAAAGTGCTCAGCATTTATTGCAGAAGCTACAAAATCAGCAATCGGTTGCGTTGGTAAGCGATGCTGGGACTCCGAGCATTAGTGATCCTGGCTATCGTTTAATGAAGGCCTGTCAGGAACAAGGGGTGCGTGTGGTGCCGATTCCTGGCCCTAATGCAGCTATTGCGGCTTTAAGTATGGCAGGGCTTCCTACCAACGCATTTTTGTTTTTAGGTTTTTTACCGCCAAAAGAAGGTAAGATAGCGAAGTTGTTTCAAGCAAATCAAGCGTTTCGGGGTACGATTGTTTTGTATGAATCCCCGCATCGCATTCAAAAGCTTATTGCAACCTTACGGAAGTTTTTTGACCCCAATACCCGTATTGCGATTGCTCATGAGCTTACGAAGCTCAATGAGAGCTGTTATTACGGTACGTTAAAGGATTTGGATGAAAGCACTCTATCGCTTAAAGGCGAGTACGTGGTTTTAATTGAGCAAGGGGATTAATCCATTACCCAACTACTTTGTTATTTCCCAACATGCCCATAAGCATCGTGCAAACGGAACAGCCCATAGCAGGTTTTGTCTGGGTTTAAAACAAGCAAAACGCTCAATTGGTGCGGGCGGTCTTCCATTAATTGAATCGCTTTTTCTAGGTTTAAATCCTTGGAAGCACTAATGGGATTGGGTGTCATCATATCGGCTGCAGTAATGCTTTCTAAAGCTTTTCCTGATTGGATAGCTCGTCGAACATCACCATCCGTAATTAATCCACACAATTGTTTCCCATCCATTACAAACGCAGCGCCTAAAGGTTTTAGGGTGAGCTCGACCACCACTTCTTTTAACGATTGTTGTGGGTTAACGCATGCAACTTCTTGGATTGGATGAGCCAAATCCCCAACGCAGCGTCCAAGTACCTTGCCCAATTGTCCGCCTGGGTGAAATTGCAAGAAATCCGCATGAGTAAATTGATGCGCAACCATGAGTGCTGACGCCAATGCATCTCCTAGAGCCAACGCAACGGTTGTGCTAGAGGTTGGTACGAAGCCCAATGGATCTGCTTCCTTTTGAATAGATGCATCCAATACAAAATCTGAGAGGCGTGCTAATGGAGAGGATAAATTCCCGACCATTGCAATAATAGGAGAATTAAAGGGTTTGATAACCTGAACGAAGGTCAGCAATTCCTGAGTTGTTCCGCTTCGTGAGAGAATGATGGTAGGGTCGCCCTTGGAATAGATACCCAAGTCGCCATGTAGTGCTTCACAGGGATGCAAATAAACCGACCGGGTTCCGGTGCTATTGAAAGTTGAGCTTAATTTGCGCGCAATGTAACCGGATTTTCCGATACCTGAAAAAACCACCTTACCTTTGTGATTGGCCAGTAGTTCAACTACTTTCGAAAAAGCTTCCCCATCAAAGCGGTTATATAAGCCTTGCAGACTGGTGATTTCTTCTTGTAAAACTTTTTTTCCAATGGGTCCAAAATCCATAAAAACTATATTGGTTTGTTAAAACTTTAAATAGGTGTTGTCGGTAGAACAGTGCGGGCATGCGCAATGGATATCTTCTTTATACGAGGCGTAAACCCACTTGCAGGATTGGCAACAAAACAAATGTTTTATCTTTAACGCTTCATAGCGCTCTATATGCTGACATTCGTTTTTAGCTTCATAGAAGAGATACCCAAGGATAATAACGCTGAAAAGCAAAGGTAGATAAACTTCCATACTTACATCCTTGCAACCGTTTCTAATCCCAATAGATACAGCCCCTTTTCTAGGGTTGATAGGGTGGCCTTGCACAATAATAACCGCAAGTTTTGGGTGCCCTGATCATCGGTAATTACCTTATCCGCCTTATAGAATGTGGAAAAACAGCCAGCCAGCTCGAACAGATATCGGCATAAATAATGGGGTTTTAATTCCTGAATAGCCATTGATAATACTGTTGGAAATGCTATCAGTTTGTGAGCCAAACTACGCTCGGTTTCGGTCGAAAACTGGTTAGGTACCTGTGAAAATGTACAGTTGGTTTCGTCTAGATTTAATTTACGGAAAATCGCATGGATACGAGCAACAGCGTACAATAAATACGGTGCAGTATTACCTTCAAAACGAATCATTTTGTCGAAGTCGAAACGGTAATTGCTGGTACGATCTTGGGATAAATCGGCGTATTTGATCGAACCGCATCCGATAACCTCCGCTACATGACGCTTTTCTTCTTCGGATAAATCTGGGCTTTTGGTACAAATTAAATCGTACGCACGTGTAACAGCTTCGTCTAATAAGGTATGCAGTTGTATCGGTTTGCCATCACGCGTCTTAATTGCTTTTCCAGTGTTGTCCAACACCATCCCAAAGAAAGCGTGATATAGCCCCGGAATCGATTTGTTTTCGCACGCAAACCATTTTTTAACGGTCAAAAACAACTGTTCAAAATGGTCGCATTGGCGTGCATCCGTAACGTAAATAATCGCATCGGCTTTCACTTGATCGGTGCGATACTTTGCAGTAGCCAAATCGGTTGATGCATAATTCGACGCTCCATCGGATTTACGAATAATAAATGGTTGTTTGCAAAAACGTGGGTGCTCCGAATGAAATACCACCAATGCTCCTTGGTCAAGCACAGCTAATTTATGCTGTTGCAAGGCCTGATAGACTGCATCCACTTTATCGCAGTAAAAGGATTCCCCCAGCACATAATCAAAGGTAACGCCCATGCGCTGGTAGATGGCATCAAAACTCTGATAGGAGATATCGTTAATTTTTTTCCATAACGTTTTGTTTTCTGTATCTCCTTGCTGCAATTTCAATAATTCTTTGTGGGCTTCATCCAACGCTTGAGGATCATCCTTTGTAGCTTGTACTCCTACTTGATACAAATGCTCTAAGTGCTCAATGGCTTCTGTAGGGGATTCGTTAAAAACATAGCCTGTGCGTTTAATTTCCATCAATAAGATACCGAATTGAGTACCCCAATCCCCTAGGTGATTGTCACGGATTACCTTACCTCCGCTGAAACGGACAAAGCGCTGTAGAGCTTCTCCAATAACCATGGATCTTAAATGACCCACATGCATGCGTTTGGCGGTATTGGGCGATGAATAATCAATGACAACCGTTTGGTTTGAAAAAATGGAGCGAAAATGCCCATCATAAGCATCGGATGTATGAAATTGCAAAAGCCATTGGATAAGCGCGCCATCCTTGATGGTAAGGTTTAAAAAACCAGGGCCTGCGCATTCAATGGTATATTCGTTTGCATGCTGTTGCGCAAAGTTTTCGCATAAGGATTGAGCAGTCGCTCGAGGATTCAATTTCTTTTTGCCACAATACGACAAAACACCATTGGATTGGAAATCGCCAAAATTTGCTTCAGATAGCCGGATTTCAGGGTCGAAATCTTTGCCTAATTCAGGCAACGCGGATGCGGCTTCCCTAACTTTGGAATTTAAAAAATCTCTAACTGAAAAATCCATGACCTTATTGTAAGAGATCATGATAATCTCCTACGATAAACGCAAGGTTTAAAACTAGGTGTGTTGAGGAGGTAAGGTTTTACTGGCGGAATACTTTTGCCAATTGCCTCATGTTACAAATGCCTCCTTCTTCCAAGCACGGGATGCCTAAAGCCATACATTCTTGGCAGGTTGGGTTTTCGTAATGAAGGCGAGATAATTTTTCAGGGGTCATGTCGAATACATCTCCAATTTTTTCATCTAATCCGCAGCACAACTCACATTGACCATCAACATTAATGGTTATGTCATCTATAAATGAACAAGTCGTAACTGGATGAAATTCCTTTGTACGCATTCCCATGAAAAGATCTTTTGAAACATTTGTTAGGTAATCCATCGGTAATTCCTGCTTGCAAAACTGCAGCAAGCGAGGCCCATCGTTTATATAAGCGAACGCAGGATAAATGTTAATATGGAGCTGTTTGGCCCATTCGTATGCTGCATGCAATTCATGGAGGTTATATTGGTAGAGGTGAAACGAGATGTACATTTCGCCTACACATCCATGATTGCGAAAATCTTTTACAATCTGTTCAACATTATGCTTGATGTGCTCGAAATCAAACTGATGGATTTTGTCGTATGATTGTTGGCTAAATCCACACATGGAAAAAATAATGAATGCGATGTGGCTCGCATCAAAATCGTTGGGCAATTTAGGCAAAACGTTTGCATTGGTGCTTAGCCCAATCAGGCAATTTTCTTGGGTTGCTGTTTTAATAATGGATGCAAATTCCGGATGCAACAAGGGTTCAAACCAATTAAATAAGTGTAATTGCGTTCCGTCGTTGAGGAAATTTTGAGCCTTTAGGTGTTTTAGGATTTTATGGAAAAAATCGACCTCAATAAATTGTTTTCCACTTTGGCTTTTGCAGGGAATGTTATTGCGGTTGGCAAATCCCGTTTGGCAAAAATAACACCGACCGTTACATACATGACTAATATCGAAGATAACGGTTCTACCAGTACTGTGCTTTTTGTAAGCGTAAAAGCGTTTTAATAGATCCAATTTTTCTTTCGGTGATAAAGCCGAATTTAACAGTAAATTCTTAGCTATTGTTAATTTAGTAGATAACATTTGGTTTAAAATTAACTTTGTTCGGTTTTCGAGAAATTTTCAAGCAATTCAGAAGCGTCCGATAAAGATTCAAACAATTGCGTATCGATGGTCAATGGTTTATTGAAGCTTAGGCTGAGCATAATCGCGTCGCTCGGTCGGATATCTAATTCTACAATGCGCGTTACAGGACCGGCCTGCCGACAAACGGCTTTGGCATAAAAAGTTCCTTTGTCTGCATGATACAACACGAGGGTTTGGATACTGATATCAAAGCTTAAACACAGATAGCGGATAAAATCGGAAGTTAATGGGCGCGATTGAGTCTTTTTATTGAACAAGAATCGAATTTGTTCCCCCATGATAATATCGACATAAATCATGAAGATTTTTTGACTATTGCCCAAAAACAGGCATGCTCCCGATGAAGTAATAACTACCTGCTTAACTTGGATGGTGGTATTGGCCTGTTTCATTGAATCAGGACGAAGCCGCGACCGGATGTTTGTGGGCGAATTAAAGTACCATTAGAAGAACGTGAAATGAGCAAATGGTCACCGTCGGAGAAGAAAACCTGCAATGCATCGCTTTTGTCGATTGTTTTACGCTCTCCCTCATTCAAAATTCCTGAGAAAATCACTTCCTTGTCACTTGCTTTACGGACAAGCACTTTGACGGTACTGGATGCAATGAGGCTGATGCTTTCATAAACCACTTCGCCGCCTTTGGCCTGCGCTCCTTGAATGCGCGTTGGTTTACTCGAGGCTACCAATTCATCCAGATTCTCTGCATTCAATTCGCTCTCAGTGTTAGGGGTTGCTAAAGGATCCTCTTTATGAGATGGCCAAATGAACAGTATAAATGCTACCAGCAAAACGCTACCGACAATAATTTTCTGTCTTTTGGAAAGTTGACGAATGCGTTCCTGAATTGTCTGTGCCCACTCAGTAATTTTAGCGAGTAGGAAAGGGGGATCGGTTACCTCATCTTTTACTTCTGCTTCTCCTTTGATGGGGCTGACGAAAATTGTCCGCTCTTTGGTTTTGTTTAATATCTTATCGTATTCGGCGGAAATACTGGTGACACTGAGCTTTAAAAAAGCTGCGTATGCTTTTAAAAATCCACGGATATAAATGGGTGAAAGCGATAAGGAAAAGTTATTTGCTTCAAATTGCATCAGTACATCCTTACCGATATTCAAAGCACGAGCGGCATCCTCAATAGAGATGTTTTGCTGCTGACGCGCCTGCTTTAATTGTTCACCAATCGAGTGCATAAAAACTATTCTTATTATTATATAATCTACCTATTGTTAGAATCGCAAGTTATTTTAGGGAGGAGTAAATTTTTGCTTGACCGTATGCGCTAAAAGCACTGAAAATAATGCCATTAGAAAATAACTCATGCCGGTAGAAGTAAAAGTTCGTAAAGGAGAGCCTCTTGAGAGGGCGTTGCGTCGATTGAAGGTAAGACTCAATCGCGAAAATATTTTAAAAGATTGTCGTAGTAAGCGTTTCTTTGAAAAACCTTGCCAAAAACGACGTTTAAAAGAAAAAGCTGCTAAGTTTAATGTCTATTTAAGGCAGCGTAGAGATCGTCTATAAATAATGACGGTTTCGTTAAGCGAAACACGATCAATCTTAAATCGCTTAGGGATTCAACCTAATCATTCGCTTGGGCAAAACTTTTTGATCCAAGCGAATATTGTTCAGTATTCGGTGGAAGAAACACCGATTAATGCAGGAGATATTGTTGTTGAAATTGGGTGTGGTTGTGGCACCTTAACTTCGGCATTGGTACAAGCGCAAGCGTGTGTATTCGGGGTCGAAAAAGATCAGACCTTGGCGCGTTATATTTCCGAAACATTTCCTATTGATTTAGTGCATGGGGATGCGTTAATCACCCCTGTTGGCAACTTTGATTTGTCGAAACCGTACAAAGTGGTTTCCAATCTGCCTTATGCCATTGCTAGTGTTTGGCTGCATCAGGTATTATGCTTATCACGTTTGCCTGAAAATTTAACGCTTTTGGTGCAAAAAGAGGCTGCTGAACGTTGGTTATCGCCTGACCATTGCAAACATTTTTGTCCCTTGGGGATCCGTTTGCAGTCCGCTTATCAACTCAAGCAACAGTGCATTATTCATAAACGCTGTTTTTATCCGCAGCCGAAAATCGATTCCACTTTGCTGTTTTTGCAAAAAAAGCAGGATGCGTTTATCTTTTCGCCGGAATTGGTAGCGTTAATGCGCAACCTATTTATCCATCGCCGCCAACAAATTGCCCATGTTTGTAAGCGGCTAAAATCTGACCTATCTATGGCTTTTTTAACCTATTTAAGTCAACAATACCCATCGATTGCTCTACGAGCTGAGGAGATTCCGGTAGAACAATGGCTAACATTTGCTCGGTTAGTGCATAAGCAATCGGATGCCTAAAGTATAAAATTGACCCAAGGGTTAAGACGGCCTAAGTTGATACTAATATGCAATCTGATTTTAATGATTCTTCTATTTACATGGCGGGTCCTTCTGTAACCGAAGCAGATATAGCGTTCGTTATGGATGCCGCTCGAAACGGATGGTACGGGAAAAACGCTTATAAATACATCGAATTGTTCGAAAAAACTATTGCAGAGTACCATAACCGTGCTCATGCATTGATGACCCCCAATTGTACTTCCGCTATTCACTTAATTCTCAAAGGATTAGGGATTAAAGAAGGGGATGAGGTAATCGTTCCGGAATGTACTTGGATGGCAACCGCGGTTCCGATTCATTATCAACGGGGAAAGATTGTCTTTGCCGATATCGACCCTGTCCATTGGTGCGTAACCGCAGAAACGATTGCAGCACGTATTACCCCGAGAACCAAGGCGGTCATGGTGGTCGATTTGTACGGAAATATGCCGGATATGGAAGCCATTAAAGCTTTATGTGATTCCAAAGGTATTTATTTAATTGAGGATGCAGCAGAAGCAATCGGATCGCGCTATAATGGAACCCCGGCAGGTAAATTTGGCGTCGGGTCAGTTTTTAGCTTCCATCGCACCAAAACTATTACGACTGGCGAAGGAGGTATGTTGCTGTTAGATGATGAAGCGTTGTATCAACGCTGTAAGTTTTTGAGAGATCATGGGCGCCAACCAGGAAGCTTTTATTGCACCGAGATTGCCAATAAGTATATGCCTTCCAACGTACTAGCTGCCCTTGGATATGCTCAATTTTTACGCCTCCAAGAATTAGTGGATAAAAAGCGTTGGATTTGGCATTCTTACATCAAGGCTTTGTCAGATATCCCCGGACTTACTTTGAACCCTGAACCTGAGAAAGTGTACAATAGTGCTTGGTGCACAGCCCTCGTTTTCGATAAAAAGTTCGGTATTTCCAAAGAACAAGGAATGAAAGCTTTTGAAGATCGCGGCCAACCCAGTCGTCCATTCTTTTATCCATTGTCTTCGTTGCCAGCTTTTGAAGGTTATCTGTCGGATACGAATGGGGGAGCAAAAAACAATCCTGTCGCATAT
Source organism: Opitutales bacterium (assembly GCA_024407725.1). Taxonomy (GTDB): domain Bacteria; phylum Verrucomicrobiota; class Verrucomicrobiia; order Opitutales; family UBA9783; genus UBA3869. Next base: position 574 of record JAKSVZ010000008.1, on the reverse strand, counting down.
GATATTTCTAGTCGCTCGATCAACTTACCGAGCGCATTGTGCGTAACCCAAGACAACATCGACCAAATTGTAACAACGGTTAAGGAATTAATCAAAGGAAAGTAGTCAACGAGGACAAATTGCGTTTAATGGAATAATATGCAAGTAACGCCCACTAAATTTGATGGTTTGTATGTGATTACTCCAGATGTACATACGGATCATCGTGGAAGGTTTTACGAGACGTACCAAGAAAGTCGTTATGTAGGGGCTGGAATTTCAACGCATTTTGTACAAGATAACGTTTCTTATTCTAGTGCAAATGTTCTGCGTGGATTACATGGTCAAACGGGACAAAGTAAATTGGTACAAGCGGTTTTAGGTGAAGTGTTTGATGTAGCTGTCGACATTCGTCCGAATTCCAAAACTTTTAAGCAATATTTTTCCATTATTTTAAGTGAAAAAACAGCGCAACAGGTACTGATTCCTGAAGGTTTTTTGCATGGTTTTTTGATTTTGAGTGATCATGCGTTATTTCACTATAAATGCTCACGCGCTTATAATCCGAAAGAAGAAATAGGGGCTCGCTATGATG
>JAKSVZ010000007.1 GCA_024407725.1 Opitutales bacterium | reverse complement strand
GTTTTAATAGCGATTATTGCTTGAGGCTGTTGATTGCCACAATGCTTAAAAGCTTGACTAGAGGAGTATTTACAATTAAAATATATATAATTGAGTCTTGTAAATCCTAGAGTATTTATAATTTACCATCAATTTACTTGTTTGTCAAGCCTTAGAAGGGAAAAGTAAGTTTGTTTTGGATTTTGTATTTTCCGATATTTTTTAAAGGAAATTTTCTAGGTAGTATTTTCAATATTTTTGTAGGGATTATCCCATTGAAATGGGGGCGTTTTGGAGCGAGCGATGGGGTTCGAACCCACGACGTCCACCTTGGGAAGGTGACGCTCTACCTCTGAGCTACGCTCGCACTTCGTCCGTAAGTCCTGATGAACCAACTATCAAAGTAGGCTAAAACTTACTTCTTCTTTATCCAAAAATAAAGGGATGAGGAGCGCAAGGTTATTCCGTTAATTGAGTGATGGGTTTTCGGGAGAATCGGGGTTTTTTAGGAGAAATGGGTAGAATTTGAGCATGAGGGTATCCCACAATTTGGGATTATCGACCTCAAGGATCGATTGAAAGGTGAGGGGGATGGGTAACCACAATTTTTTCTGAATTTCATCGGTAAGCTGTCCTTCGCTCCAATCGATATACCCGCGAAATGCTTTGTAGTTAATGGAAGCGGATTCGGAAGGGGGTAAGTTGATGGGGTCGCAATCGAAACGCCAATGGAGTTTGTGTTGCTTGGGATCCAGAACAATGCCCGTTAGGATAAGCTTATTGGGATGTATGGGACCGCCTTGATAAACTGGAACGGAGGCTAAATTGCTTTGTGCGGAGGCGTCAAAGTCCTCTAGGGTTAAATGCAGAGGGTCGTTGATGCATAAGCCGATGGGATGCCCCTTTTTGCTATAACGGATGATAATGGCTACCTTGCGCGCCCAAGAAGAGCTTTGCGGAAAATTGGACAGCAGGATAAGTCCAATGGGCGGGGTTTGTTTAAATAGCGCTTGAATATCCATTAGGTTAAAATTGTTCTAGGCCGATAGAAGCGTTTTGAAATAACTGAGCTACTAAGGGGTCGTTTTTGTAATCCTCATGGAAGTAGCACTGTTTAATCCCAGCTGCAAGTAGGATTTTTGCGCAATGGATGCAGGGATAGTGGGTAACGTACGCAATGGCATTTTGGGTGGATATACCGCACTTAGCCGCGCCTGCAATAGCGTTTTGTTCAGCATGAACCGTTAACTGTTCATGGTCGTTGATAACGCAGCTTTGATGGGGTAAGCCCGACAAATGGCCGTTGTATCCGGATGAAATGATACGATTGCCGTTTTCGGATACTAAAACGCATCCGACATGGAGCCGTTCGCAGGTTGACCGAGCGGATAAAAGGATGGCGGCGGACATAAAATAAGCATTCCACGATGGACGTTCAGGTAACGATTGAACGTGCGTTTGTAGCGTGGTTAACCAAGAGCGTTCGTCTAACATTTATCCTTTATCCTTTTTTCAAAAGGGTATACGATTTTATCTGTGAAATCAAATATTTGGTATCGAACCGCTTGCTTTTTATTTCGCGTTGCCTTTAGGGTGTTGTATCGGGGAACGGTGTACGGACTTGAAAACATTCCACAGAGCGGCGGGGTTATTTTGGCAGGCAATCATGTGAGCTATTGGGATCCTCCGATGATTGTAAGCAATTGCAGGGTTCGTGAGCCGATTTATTCATTTGCGCGGCGTACGTTATTTAAAAATGGGATTGGTTGGCTTTTTAAACGCTTATGTATGTTGGGCGTTGATCGCGACAAAGGAAATGATTTCCAAACCATCCGCCAAGTGCTTGATTTGTTGAACCGAGATCAAGTGGTTATTATGTTCCCAGAAGGTACGCGCTCGGTAACCGGTGAATTGCAACGGGGGAAAAAGGGAATTGGGTTGTTCGTGATGAAAGCGCATGTACCGGTGGTTCCTGTGCGCATTTTTGGCTCCTTCCAAGCGTGGCCAAAAGGAAAGGTTTTGCCAAATTTTAAACCGCGTTTACAGATTGTTTTTGGAAAACCTTTAATGCCGGATGTGGATTTTAAAGAGTGCCAAACCAGCGCGGATCCGTTGCAGGCAATGAGCGATCGGGTGATGCAAGCGATTGGTGCAATCAAAAATCCAAAAGAAGCCTAAAACAATGGAACGCTTACTGATTGTTGATGACGAAAAACATACGCGCGATGGCTTAGCGCAGGCGTTTGAGGACAAGTTTGATGTGTTTACCGCATCGTCGCCCGAAGAAGCCTTTCGGTTGCTGGATACCGAACGTTTTGCGGTGGTTATTACGGATTTGCGCATGGGGCAGGCGAGCGGAATGAGCGTAATCGATAAAACGCTGCAATTACCCAATCATCCAATCTGCATCCTGATGACGGCTTATGGGACCATTGAGGTGGCTGTGGAGGCTATGAAACATGGGGCTTATGATTTTATCAGTAAACCCATTCAGTTGGAGCAACTGGAAGCCATGGTTGAGCGTGCGATGACCGAGCGTTATAATCCTGAAAAACCGGCTGCATCGTTAGAGGCAAATCCGAACATGCTGGGTTCGTCTCCTGCGTTCAATCGATTGATGCAGCAAATTCAATTGGTAGCTCCGACCAAAACAACCGTGTTGATTACCGGCGAAACCGGAACCGGTAAGGAATTGGTAGCACAGCAATTGCATCAACTGAGTACGCGCGCTGCTGAAAAATTTGTGCCCATCCACTGCGCGGCTTTACCAGTGAATTTGTTGGAATCAGGTCTGTTTGGTTATGAGCGCGGTGCTTTTACAGGCGCTTTGCAACGCCGTATCGGTTTGTTCGAAACGGCACAAAATGGTACCTTGTTTTTGGATGAAATTGGCGAAATCGATTTGCCGACTCAAATCAAACTGTTGCGCTTTTTGGAGACAAAAACCATTGAGCGCGTAGGAGGAACTCAGCCGATTTACCTAGATGTACGCTTGGTATGTGCCACCAATCGGAATCTAAAAACCGAGGTGGAACAGGGGCGTTTTCGTCAGGATTTGTATTATCGACTCAATGTGGTTGAAATCCACGTACCATCTTTAAGAGAGCGTCGGGAGGATATCGTTCCTTTGGTTCAGCACTACTTAAAAGTTTTTGCGCGCGAAAACCATTTAAAAGCTCCTGTTCTGTCGCCCGAAGTTGCCGGTGTGTTGGAAGATTATCTGTGGCCTGGCAATGTCCGCGAATTGCGCAATTTTGCTGAAAATGCAGTGATTATGCATGCAGGTAATCCCATTACTTTATCGGATTTGGATGCAAAATTCTTAGCTCCCGAAGTATCAATAGGATTTTCGCAAGATGAGGCGTCTATGTTGCGTCAAATGCTTCAAAAAACCAATGGCAATAAATCCGAGGTGGCTCGTTTGCTGAATATCCCACGGCGCACACTTTATCGTAAACTCCAAAAGTACCATCTTTTATAGGCTTAGGCTATTAAATCAGACTTGACTTTCAGTAGGATATTATATATAATTTTTGTGCTATATGATCTAAGAGGAATAGAATTTTTCTATTATATAGAACTTTTCCCCATTCGTCAAGTTTAAAAATGCTTCAAAAACCGCGATTTAATGCGGCTTTTCGAAGGTTTTAATCCTTGTTTGTGTATCTCCGCTTTTTTATTTATGGAATCAAATAAAGCTTGCCTCTGGTAAGCTTCAGGCGTAAAATCAACTTATACACATGCAGTTCTTGATGAGTCAAAGTAATTTTAACTCTACCGCTAGCTGTTAAGGTTTAAAAGCACAGCCAATGGATTTTTTGATGCAAAATACTGACGAGAACCAATTTGAATACCTTAATTATACCGTATTATTTTGTTTCATGACTCAGTAAGGTATTTGTGTTATGACTCTACGCAGTAAAAGCTTGACCTTTGTTGAGTTTAAATATAAAATTCATTTATTGGGTCATTGCGACTAAATGGGGATCATACTTTTATCAAGAATCCCACTCATTGTCAAGCTTTAAGGAAAAGCCGAATGAATTCGGCTTTTGTTCTTCAGCTTTAATTGGATTGCGGTTTCTTCTTGAACCGGTCAGATAACCTTCTGAAATTCTTCAAAATACCGAGATAGCATGCCTTGTCAATATTCCGCGGCGCCCACTTATCGTAAATTGGATAAAGTACAAGCTTGTATAAAGAGATTAGCGTTTATTGCTTACCTTTTGAGCAATTATCGGTATTTGCTTGGGCCTTTGTAATAAACCTTGACGCTTAGTCATGAATTTATTACAATATCACTGGTTGGATTGATAGAAGCTGATGAGTAATGCTTGTTTTATATGAATGCCGATTATAAAGATACCCTAATAGGATGTGATATAATCTTATACTATATGGCATTATTAGATGGTTTAAGTACCTGCTACTTGCAAAACGCATGAATTCTTAGACCTGTAAAAGTCTCTATTCATATTCATGAAATCATTTGCCAATGGTGAAGAGTACAACATATTAATACACCACCAGCAGCAATTTTGTCAAGCTAAAAAGGCGCGAATGGGTGTTTTGTTTATTGTTTTGGGTTGAAAATTTAACCTAGTTCCTCTTCGGAAAACTCAGAAAAAATCCTAAAAATACTACCGGATGGGGTACCCAAGGAGGATGTTGGCGTGCTTTAGGATGCCATGACCATCCTATTTGGACTAACTCCCATGGAAAGGCTTGAATGATAGTTTAAAAAAAGGGGGTGTAAGCAAAAGGCTTGACTATGATGGAGCTTATGCTTACAATCAAAACATTATATCTTGCTCCATAAATGGTCATGGACATTTTACCGAACAAGTGCTTGTTGAGTCAAGCCTAAACGCAAAGCCAATTAGTTTGGCTTTTGCGCTTCTGATTTAGCAGCTGGAGTTGCGGTTTCTTCTTGAACCGGTTTGATAACCTTCTGCAATTTGATTTCAAATACCAAGGTGGAACCTGCTGGGATATCGGGGATATCATATTCTCCGTAGGCTAAATTATCCGGTGTGTAGAGTACGATTTCTCCGCCTTCACCGATCAACGCTAACCCTTCTTTGATACCAGCAATAACGTTCTTGATGTTCAAAGTTACAGGTTTTTTGTTATCCGAACGGTCGAAAACGCTACCATCAATGCGCTTACCTACGTATAGGATTTCAACCTTATCTTCGTCGGCTACACGTGCTTTATTTCCGCTGCGCTTAATTTTATAGGCTAAGCCGGAAAGGGTCTTTTTAATGGATGAATCTTTGGAAAGGACATCCTTGAGCCAAGCTTCACCAGCAGCACGGTTTTTGGCAGCGGTTGTTTTGATTTCTGCCTGACGTTTTTTCTCGTTTTCTGAAAAGCGTTCTTGCATAAATTTTTGTAAATCATCCATGCTGGCGCCTAAATCACAGGGAGCTTTTTCATTATTCAAGGCGGATTTAATTCCAGCCATGAATGCTTCAGCTTCTTGACCTTGCATATCTAGGTTTTTGAGGCCGCTTTGCATGAATTGCATCCATCCAAGTGTCTTGAAATGGAGTAATTTCTGTTCTTGAGAAAGAGGAGCTTTCGCTTCGTTTGCATTTTTTGCAGCTTCAGCTACGGGTGGATTTTGTATACCTTCGGCTGTTGATGCTGCTTCTCCAGCATACAATGGAAATGTTACCACGCTAGAACTGATGAACAATAATTGTTTAAAAAGCTTCATAGTTTTTATAGAAAAGTATTTCGATTATTTCGTCAAATTTTTTCGCTTTTTATAAGGGATTGTGCTTAAAAATGGATTTTAGTCATCGGTAACCATTTGTGTAAAACCGATGGAATACTAATTTCGCCATTGCCGCGGTGATTGTTTTCAAGAATAGCTGCTAATACGCGTGGAATAGCGAGTCCAGAGCCATTCAGGGTATGAACAAATTCTAGGTTGCCCGAGCTCGTTTTGTAACGGATGTTGGCGCGCCTTGCCTGAAAATCGGTAAAGCAGCTGCAGCTGGATACTTCCAACCAACGTTGTTGTCCGGCTGCCCAGACCTCCAAATCGTATTGTTCGGCATGGGGGAAGCCCATATCTCCGGTGCAAATGGCTAGCACGCGGTAGGGGATTTCCAATTGTTTAAGCAAATCTTCTGCGTGGGACCTTAATGTTAACAACGCTTGGGTGCTTTCCTGTGGCAAAACCCATTGAACCAATTCTACTTTGTCGAACTGATGCAGTCGGTTTAATCCCCGTACATCTTTACCCCAACTGCCAGCTTCACGGCGGAAACAGGCGGAATAAGCGCAACGTTTGATGGGCAAATCTGCTTCGGTGAAAATTTCATTGCGGTAAAAATTCGTGATGGGAACTTCGGCGGTTGGAATTAAATAGCCTTCGTCCGTGCGATACATCATGTTTTCTTTATCGGGCAGCTGACCGGTTGCCAATGCGCTGTCGGCGTTAACCAATAGGGGCGGTAGGATTTCCAAATAACCGTTTTTGCGGGCAGAATCCAAAAAGAATGCAATTAACGCGCGTACCAAATAGGCGAGTTCGCCGACATAAAACGGAAAGCCAGCACCCATGACTTTAGAACCGCGCGAAAAGTCGATTTTTTGTTCGAAATTGGGCAGATCGTAATGAGGGCAGGCGTGGGAAAAATCCTCGTTTTGTGGATGCCATTGATACAGCTCAACGTTATCCTTATCGCTTTTGCCGACGGGAACGGATGGAGCTGGTACGTTCGGAATGCTGAGCCAAGTTTCTTTAAATGCTTGTTCGGCCTGCTTATACGCGGCTTCTTTTTCTTTGGTAACTTTAGAAAGGGCGGTTGCTTGCTACCGAGCTTGGGCCAATGCAGGGGATTTTGGGTCCAATTTACCTAGGTTTTTACTTAAGGCATTCAGTTCGGCTTTTGAGGCTTCAAATGCTTGCTGTTGTTCTACGCGTGCCTTATCCAATTGGGCAACTTGTTGTAAATCGCACGTAAAATGTTTGGTGGCCAATCGACGGCAAACTTCGTCAAAGGACGTACGAAAATAGTGAATATCTAACATAACTAAAATTGGTGCTCAAGAGGGGACTCGAACCCCCACGCCTTTCAGCACACGCACCTCAAACGTGTGTGTCTACCATTCCACCACCTGAGCACTTTTACAAAAACAGTTTAGAGGAGTTTTAAGACGTACCTCAAGCATAAACTTACAGGAGACAGTTCGAAAACCACGGGAAAAGATAGCTTAGGGAAATAACTGGAGCCGACTGTCAGACTTGAACTGACGACCATCCGATTACAAATCGGGAGCTCTACCACTGAGCTAAGCCGGCATTGGTACCCGGTAGGGGACTCGAACCCCTAACCAATTGATTAAGAGTCAACTGCTCTACCAATTGAGCTAACCAGGCACTCCCATTACTATTTGGATAAATGTGTACAAAAATCAAGGTAAAAAGACAGAGGTCAGTAGATTTATTTGTATATTTATTTTATAGGACAGAAAAAGATGGGTTATTTTGAACTTGCAAAGAAAAAGCTTGTTTGTTTATTCATAAGCTGTTTGTATCCCTTCAAGGATTTAGAGGTTTAAAAGGAAAAATCGGTTATGGTACGTATTTGTTACATTACAGGTAAAAAGCGGGTTGTAGGTTCATGCATTAGCCGTAAAGGTCAATCGAAAAAGAGTGGTGGTATCGGTACGCACGTTACCAAAAAAGTCCGTCGTATTTTTAAACCCAATCTACAACGCGTAAAAATTGCTCTACCTAACGGTCAAGTTCGGCATGTTTGGGTATCCGTCAAGGCGTTGAAAGCGGGTTTGGTTGAAAAAATAGTTCGTTAATCGAACGTTCGACCGACCTTAAGGAGCCGTTAAAGGCTGGCGGTTTGAAGGATTAATGTTGGGCGATGCACTTAGGGGATGCGCTACAAAAGTTAACCGATTACTTTGAGCGACATGGGATTGATAATCCCCGTACGGATGCAGAATGTTTGATGGCATTTACCCTTCGTTGCAAACGGCTTGATTTATTTTTAGATTTACAGCGCCTGTTAACAGATGACCAACTGAATCAGTTACGTTATTATAGTGGTCGGCGGGCAAAGCGTGAGCCGTTGCAGTATATTTTAGGCAATGTTAATTTTTTCGGTTATCCGTTGCAAGTGGATGCACGTGTATTGATTCCGCGGCCAGAAACAGAAGAGTTACTCTATCAATTAAGGCAGTATTTTAAGGATAACAATCGGTTGCCGCAAAGAATTTTGGATTGTGGGACGGGAAGCGGTGCGCTTGCAATTGTGCTGGCGGCGTTTTTTCCGCAAGCGCAGGTGGTGGCATTGGATCGTTCGCAACCAGCATTGGAAGTAGCGCGCAAGAATGCTCAGGCAAATGGAGTCCACGATCGGATGGAGTTTATCGCGAGCAACTGGTTTGAGAAGGTTGAGGGTTCGTTTGATTGTATCGTCGCAAATCCGCCTTACCTATCGGATGCTGATTGGGACTGTGCTCAGCCGGAAGTAAAACAATTTGAACCCCGACAGGCTTTAGTGGCTTCGGACAATGGGCTGTCGGATTTAAAGCAGATTATTCAAGGAGGTCATGACCATTTAAATCCTGAGGGGGTTATGGTAATGGAAACGGGATTAGACCAACATCAGGCGTTGGAAGCATGCGCGCGTTCTTGTGGGTATAAAAAAATGCAATCAACACTTGATTTGTCGCATCGCCAACGTTATTTTTGGTTGTGGACAAATTCATAAGTCAATGAAACGTATTTTATTAAAATTAAGTGGTGGGTTTTTTCGCGATGGCGAGGTTTTATGGTCCGTCGATAAGCTTCAAAGTATTGCGAATCAATTGAAAACCTTGCTCCAAGATGGCTTGCAAATCGCCATTGTTATTGGGGGAGGTAATATCTTTCGTGGAGGGCGTAATACCTACCGTTTGGATCGTGCGCAAGCGGATGCAATTGGTATGTCGGCTACCTGCACGAATGCGTTGTTTTTACAGTCGTTTTTGCAATCAGAGGGAATCCCAACGGTTCTGTATGGCACCTTTTTAACCGGAGGCCCTATCAACCCCTTTTGTCCGGTTCAAATTCAGAAGCAACTAGAACAGGGACGCGTTGTGATTTTGTCGGGAGGTACCGGACATGCGTTCTTTTCAACGGATACGGCGGCGGCTTTACGGGCATTAGAAATTCATGCAGATGCGCTGTTAAAAGCTACTACGGTTGATGGGGTTTATGATAACCCACCGGATCAATTCCCGAATGCTAAGCGCTTTGACCATTTGACCTATGATGAGGTTCTGGAAGGCCGGTATGGGGTAATGGATGCGTGTGCGTTTGCTTTATGCCAAGAGCAAAAATTGCCTATGTTTATCTTTAATGCAGGTAAACCGGACGCCATTGTTAAAGCAGTGCGTGGACAAATAATAGGGACTTGGATTGGCGATAAAAAATCTTTATAATTCTAACATCTACTGAGAAATTTTATGTCAAATAGTTCACCGATTGGGAAAAGCGCAGAAGCAGCGATGCAAAAAGCCATTGAGCATACGCAACATCAAATGGGGACGCTGCATACCGGCAAAGCGGATCCGCAGATGTTGGAGGCGATTAATGTCGAGGTTTATGGGTCGATGATGCGCCTGAAAGATATTGCGAGTATTACAACTCCCGATGCTCGTTCGTTGCGCGTACAACCGTGGGACAAAACCAACTTAAAACCCATCGAAAAGGCTATTTTGTTGGCGAATTTGGGTATTAACGCGAGTATTTTGGGCGAATGCGTATTTTGCCCCCTTCCCGATTTAAGCCGTGAACGCCGAGAAGAATTGGTGAAAGTGGCCAATAAAATAGCGGAAGAAGGTAGGGTGTCAGTACGCAATTGCCGTCAGGAAGCGCTTAAGGTGGTTAAAGCAGCCAAAAGCAACGGCACGTGCACGGAAGATGATGTTAAGCGCCTAGAAAAAGAGGTGCAAACCCTGACGGATGCTTATATTGCTAAGGTAGAACAGCTGTTGAAGGCCAAAACGGACGATCTGCTGTCCCTTAACAAACATTGACGATTCTTACTTCCTCTCAAAAGGATTTGCATTGGGTGCTTGATAAGGCTCATCGTGGGTTAGGCCTCCTTTGCGGTCTAACTTGCTTCTGTCGATGTTGAATTCCGAGACTTTTGCAAATGCTTTTTCGCTTGCATGGGTCTTTTTAGTCGAAACTTTATTACGAGTTGCTTGGGTTGATTTTAAATAACTAGGGGTTTTCTTCTTTGCCTTTTTGGATTTATTCACTGACGGATTCGTTCCGGTTTTCCCCTTATTATTGGTGACTTTCCCTGATGAATTGTTGTTTGAGGACTTGTTTTCTACTACTGGCGAACTTGAGTCTTCCACTGGAAGATTTGGGTTTTCAATAGGTGAAGCTACCCCGTTTGTAGATGGATTTGAAGGCTGAACGGGTTGTTCTTCGGAAGAAGATGCTTGGGAGCTAGCGATAATACTTTGCAAAATTATTTCATTTTGTAAATCATCCATGAGATTGTCAGGTAATGAGGAGGTATTAATCCCCAGTTGTTGGAGGGTTCCTTCTAAATCACTGCTCTTGGTTAATAACGAAATTAATGCTTCTTTAGACTCGATCGTACCGGATGGTATGTGTTTATAAAGCGTATCAATCATTCCCTCGAATGAATCGTCCGATTGAGGAATAGGTTCGTTTTGGATAGGTTCTGAGTGAACAGGCTGTTTTACTTCAGAATCATTTTTCAACTGAGGTTCAGGATTTTGAAGATTGGATGGAGCGGGTTCTTCTTTGATCGCTTCGGGTTCAGCTGCCTTAGGTTGCTCAATGGGGGTGTTTTGAACGTTATTATTGGTAGAGTTTGAAGCGTTTGTTGCTTTGCTATGCTCTCTGTTAATCACCTGTTGGAGACCGTCTAAAGCACTTAAGCAATCAGTAATTGCTTTGTTAAGTGGCTCGTTTAATTTTGAGGTTAAGTGATTGTTGTTGTTAATAACGAAATTAGATTTGAATAGAGTTCCTCCTACCCATTTAAAATCTCCATCTTGAAAACCTATGATTTGCTTTAAGGTATTATAGGTTTGGTTAGCGGTCTTGATTAGAGTTTTATTCAAATCCTTTTTTTCCAATTGTGAAAACTCTATATTTGAACGTAGGATTTGTTCCCCCATTAAAGTCAGTTCGGCGGTGCTGTTGTTGAGCACATGTATAGCGCTCGCTTGAAAATCCTTAAATACTAAATGTTTAATGTTGTGCGCGATATTAATGGCGATTTGTTGAATACGTCCGAAAAAGCTCTTGCCTTCTGTATTATGGGTAAGCGTTACCAAGCGTGTTTTATCTGCTTCGTGCATGTTAGCCAACGATTGCGTCGTTAATGAATTTACGTTTTTAATAATTGCATTGTTAGCGATAGCGATGGAATTATTACCAACGTTTGCATTGGGTTGGTTGAATTGTTCAATCTGGGGATTGCTTACTTGAGAATTATTTTGGATGGCCATGGTGTTAGGTTATAGGGAGTGTTTATGGTTCAATGGGATGCGGTAGAATCCTACAATGTTGAGTATTATTCGTCTTTATCCAACTGTATTACGTCTGGATCGTTGCGTAAGGCTTGTATCCCAAGATTGTGTTGTAATTCTTCGATTTGATTGTTCACGTCTTTGACTTGATCCGGATTTAATGAGTTCGTATCGATGGATAATTGTTGGCAGATCTCTTCTGGACTACTTTCGTCTTGGGTTAATATATCGCTTATAGCAGCATTCGGTTGAAATTTTGGCATGTAAGTACGCAGAGTTTTCATCCCTGTTTGGATTGAGGCTTCTAGCTCTCGGTCGGTTAGGGGATGGTAATCTATGTCATCGATAAATGATTCTTCGTCGCTTTCAAATTTGAAGCTGATGGGTTGCTGTTTTTCAACTGATTGGTTCTGTACATTGTTATCTATTGCGCTTGATGACCTTGTTTCTGAACGAGCAGCCAAATCAATTGCAAGCTGAAGACGGGTCATTGAGCATAAGCAATCGACAATTGCTTTATTTACGGGTTTGTTTGCTAAATTTAATGCTTGAGTTAAGGCTTCTTTCTCAGGATCGGGTTCATTATTACTCCAAACAAGGTCATTACAATACTCAGCTATGTCGTTTAATGGAAGATCGGTTCCGATGATTTGCTGTAGGGTATTAGCGGTTTTTACAAAGGTATTTGCAAGATTGTTCACCAACGTTTGCTGTTGGTCTTTTGAAATATCTTTATAGGAATACATGATTTGGTCGGTTGCGTTAGTTAGATCGGTGACGCTCTGATTGAGGGATTTTACGATGCCGCTTTGGGTGGAGAATAAATGCTTAAGGTTATGTACGATATTTTGGAAAACTTGGTTGATGCGCCCCAAAATACCTTTCCCTTGTGTTTTATCGGTGATGCTTACGGAGTGTGCTTTCCCAGCCTCGTGCATATTAGCCAACGATTTGGTTGCTAGGTTTATATTTTTAACAATTGCCTGTTGAGATACAGAGATTGAGTTATCATTAACATTCTCATTAGGTTGAGTTAATTCTATCTGAGAATGGATTGCTTGTGGATTAGTTTCAATGCCCATGGTTAAGAGATCGATTCAGAGATTATGAGTTAATAGTTGAGTTGAAAGGGGAGTAATACTTATGGATTTTGTGTTCCATATGCTTAACAAGTATCCGGATTATAAAATAATCTGTGTTGACTGTCTTCCATATGCTTAAAAAACGGATATATTTACCTCAAAATTCATTATCTTGCTAAAAGGTAAATTTTTGCTAAACCTAGGGATAATAACTATGGGAGCAGATAGGTTAGATAAGACTCAGTTGGATTTAGAAGCAATTGCTACTGTGGCAGAATCCACCAAGGTTGAGGAGCGGTATGATGCTTCTAAGATCCAAAAACTGGAAGGTTTAGAGGGTGTACGGAAGCGTCCCGATATGTATATTGGTGATACCCATGAACGGGGATTGCACCATTGTGTTTTTGAATTGGTTGATAATGCAATCGATGAATCGTTAGCGGGTTATTGTACGGATGTTAAAGTCTGTATTCATGCGAACGGTTCGTGTTCGGTTGAGGATAACGGACGCGGTATTCCGGTCGATGTTCACCCAGTGTATAAAATTCCGGCGCTTGAGTTGGTAATGACCAATTTACATGCAGGCGGAAAGTTTGGTAAGGGAGCTTATCAGGTATCCGGTGGGTTGCATGGAGTGGGAGCAAAATGCGTTAATGCGGTTTCTGAGGTATTTACCGTAGAAGTTTGTCGAGATGGGAAAGTACACCACATGGGGTTTTCTCGTGGAAAAACGACGGAACCCTTGACGGTAATAGGGGATACGCAACGAACCGGTACGCGCATTACCTTTTTGCCGGATCCGCAAATTTTTGATGAAACGCGCGAATTTAAGTATGATTTGTTAGCAAAACGGTTGCGCGAATTGGCGTTTTTAAATCCGGGTGTACATATTGAATTGACGGATGAGCGCTCGGAGAAAAGCGAAACTTTTCTATTCGATCAAGGAATTAAGCAGTATGTTACTTATTTGAATCGCGGTAAAACAGTATTATTCCCCGATCCTATTGCTTTTTCTGGTACCTGTGACACGACGGATGCTCAAGGCAAAACCGGAAAAGTGTGCATCGATATCGCGATGCAATATAACGATGGGTATAATGAGCAAGTTTATGCCTATGCAAACTCCATCTATAATGTTGAAGGAGGTACGCATTTATCAGGTTTTCGTACGGCTTTAACGCGTGTTGTTAATGCGTATGGAAAGGCCAACAGTCTGATTAAGGATAAAGACCCTGTGCTGTCCGGCGAGGATGTGCGCGAAGGGTTAACAGCGATTATTTCTGTAAAAGTTCCTGAGCCGCGTTTCGAGGGGCAAACCAAAACCAAGCTATCGAACAGCGAAGTGGATGGAATGGTTCAAAAAATCGTTGGAGATTCGCTCAAATACGCATTTGAAACCAACCCTACACTAGGTAAAACGATTGTTAACAAGTGTTTAGGAGCAGCTCGTGCGCGTGAAGCGGCTCGTAAGGCGCGCGATACGGTACGCAAAGGAGCGTTAACTGGGGGAGGATTGCCTGGAAAATTAGCCGATTGTTCTGAACGCGATCCAGAGCTATGCGAGTTGTTTATCGTCGAGGGACGTTCGGCAGGTGGTTCCGCGAAACAAGGACGGGATCGCCGCTATCAAGCAATTTTGCCTATTCGCGGTAAAATTTTGAATGTGGAAAAGGCACGTTTGGATCGTATCTTAAACAATGAAGAAATTCAGACGATTGTAATGGCCTGCGGAACCGGTATTGGAGAAGAAGGCGAAGGAGCCTTTGATATTTCTAAAGCGCGTTATCACAAGGTGGTCATTATGGCGGATGCTGATGTGGATGGTTCGCACATTCAAACGTTACTGTTAACGTTCTTCTTCCGTCAAATGCGTCCGTTAATTGAACACGGGTACGTCTATATTGCCCTACCGCCTTTGTATAAAATTAAGCGCCATAAGCGTGAGCAGTACATTGATAATGATGCACAACTCAATAAGATTTTGTTGGAATTAGGCAGCGAAGGGGTTCAGTTGGTTCGTTGTTCCGATAACCGTTTGTTCTCAGAAGATGAGTTCAGGCAGTTGTTGACCTTGCTGGATAAGTTAGAGCAAGCCAGTATGTCGGTTGTGCGGCATGGCTGCGATTTACATGCTTACCTAGATCAATTTGATCGTACGACCTTAGAATTACCCAAGTATTTAGTGCGTGCACGGACGGGTAACCAAGAATCATTCCAATTCTTACGTAACGATGAAGACCGTTCTCAATTTTACATCGCCAATAGCTTAACGGATGATTTGTACAGTGGCAGCATTGTACGCGAAATTGAAGTGAATGGAGAAAAGCTATCGCAACGCATTGTGGTCAGCGAGATTTTTGAACATGTCCAGTTAAGTAATTTGTTGAAACAATTAGCGACTTTATTGGGCAAATTGGATTCCTTCAATCCATCCTCTAAGGAGCCAGAGTTTAAGTTAAAGGATGAGGCTGGAACGAACAAGGGCGATACCCCAGTTCAAACTTTATTGGATTTAATCGGGGTTGTTCGTCAATCGGGACGCAAAGGTTTACATATTCAACGCTATAAGGGTCTTGGTGAAATGAACGCGAAGCAATTGTTCGAAACCACTATGGATCCTGCAACTCGGCGTATGTTGCGGGTGCGTATAGAGGATGCTGCCGAAGCAGAACAGACATTTTCCATGCTTATGGGAGATGATGTTCCTACACGCCGCAGTTTCATTGAGGATAATGCCTTAAACGTATCCAATTTGGATGTTTAATAGGGAAGACAGAGAACGAAGCCATTTAACGCATTGCACATGAGTACAGACAAAGAGTTTTTAATTGATACGAATGTTAATGACATCATGAAGTCGGCTTATATCGACTATTCGATGTCCGTTATCGTAAGCCGTGCATTACCCGATGTACGCGATGGGTTTAAACCGGTTCATCGGCGTATCCTTTATGCTATGTTCCGTGAGGGATTGGTACACAACCGGCCGTTCGATAAATGCGCAGGTGTTGTCGGAGAAGTGCTCAAAAACTACCACCCGCATGGCGATAGTTCGGTTTATGATGCCTTGGTGCGTTTAGGTCAGGATTGGGTGATGAATCATCCGTTGATCGACCCACAGGGGAATTTTGGCTCGATCGATGGGGATTTGGCTGCTGCGTATCGTTACACCGAATGCCGCTTGAAGGATGTTGCTGAAGAGCTTCTGAAGGATATCGATGAGAATACCGTTGATTTTATTCCGAACTATAAGGAAAGTACGGTAGAACCAACCGTATTACCTTCTGCTTTACCCAATTTGCTTCTTAATGGATCAACCGGAATTGCAGTGGGTATTACCACCAATATTCCTCCGCACAACCTTCGCGAATTGATGGATGCGTTGGTTTTGTTGATCGATAACCAAAACGCCACTGTTGACGATTTAATGGGGGTTATCAAGGGACCCGATTTCCCAACAGGCGGTACGGTGGTTGGATTGAGTGGCATTTCGAGTTATTTGCGCACCGGACGTGGTATTATCCATATCCGCGGAGAGGCTCATATTGAGGAAAATGATAATGGAAAAGACCAAATTATTATCACTGAAATTCCTTACGCGGTTAATCGCGCCACTTTAGTTACCAAAATTGCGGAGTTGGTGCACCTAAAGATTTTAACCGAAATCAGTGATTTACGGGATGAATCCGATGAGCAAACCCGCATTGTTATTGAACTAAAGCGAGGGGAAATTGCGCGCGTGGTGCTCAATAAACTGTACAAATTAACCCCGTTAGAATCCTCTTTTGGTGTCATTTTGTTAGCTTTGGATCAGCAACGACCTAAGCAAATGAACATCAAGGAGATGCTCGAATGCTATTTGGAGCATCGTCGAGAAGTTGTATCCCGACGTACCCAATTCCGTTTGCAAAAAGCGGAAGAACGGCTGCATATCCTAGAGGGTTACAAGATCGCCATCGATCATTTGGATGATTTTGTAAAAATCATTCGTGGGTCAGGCTCTCGTGAAGAAGCACAGTCAGCCTTGATTAAGAAATACCAGTTGTCGGTTACGCAAGCGACTGCCATTTTGGATTTGCGCTTGTATCAATTAACCGGAATGGAGCGCGAAAAAATTGATGGAGAATACGAAGCGTTGCTAAAAACCGCTGAAGAGCTGCGTTTGATTTTGTCGAGCGATACCAAGTTGTTGTCGGTATTAAAAGAAGAATTTTTACAGGAACGCGAAAAATACGGCATCGATCGAAAAACGCGCATTATCCCTGATGAGGCAGAATTCCGGATGGAAGATATGATTCCGAATGTTGGTTGCTGCGTTACGTTATCCCATAAAGGATTTATTAAACGGACCGACATGGAAGCCTTCCGTTCCCAAAAGCGAGGTGGCAAAGGAGTATTGAGTGCTGGCCAGTACGAAGAGGATTTTATTGAGCATTCATTTACCGCTAATGCACACGATTTTATTATGTTCGTGATGCAGAATGGCCGCGTGTATATTAAGAAACTATACGATATTCCTGAGGGCTCACGTACTTCTAAGGGGCGTGCATTGATCAACGTTTTGAATTTAAAATCCGACGAGGTAGTGGCTGCGACTTTATGCTTCCAGTCCTTTGACGATGTCCATTCGTTGGTGATGGTAACCCGAAATGGAATTATTAAAAAATCTGCTTTGTCCGATTACCAAAATTACCGTTCGTCCGGTTTGATTGGCATGAATGTGGATGAGGATGACTTGATCGTAGGAGCGGATTTAACCAATGGACAGAACGAATTGATGCTGATTACCCGCAAAGGGCTATCGATTCGCTTCCATGAATCAGAATGCCGACAGTTAAGTCGAGATACCCGAGGCGTTATCGGGATTGACTTGGATGAACAGGATGTCGTACAAGCGTTGTGCATTGTGAACCCAAGCTGTTCGTTATTGATTGCTGGCATCAATGGTCAAGGAAAGCGTTCCGACTTTTCGGATTACCGAGTACAACACAGAGGAGGGAAGGGAATCATCGCGATTAAAGGTAAAGAGGGTAAGCAGGTTGAGGTTGCAGGGGCGATTGTAGTGGAGGATGCAGATGAAATGATGCTCTTTACCCAATCCGGTCAGGCAGTTCGTTGCCCTATCAAAGATGTGCGTAAGATCGGTCGAACCACACAAGGAGTGCGGTTGATTAGCCTAGAGCCCAACGATCAATTGGTTAGACTCTGTAAGGTCGCTCAAGGACCGGAAGAAATGCAATCTTAGCAACTTATGCGGTATTTCTTGTTCTTCTTACCGGCGGTGTGCTTTTTTTGGTGCGTTGGTAAATTTTATGCCTTACCGGCAGTTAAGGCTTGGAAGCCCTTTCGGTACGTTGTGCTCATCAACAGCATCCTATTGTTTGGCGTAGCAACTTATACCACAAGCGCTTGTTGGTTACAAAGAAATGCGGTTAGCTATAAACTACGTATCCTTAATCCTGATTGGAGCAACTATTATATTTATTCTTATAGCCCGAAATATGATCACAATGGTGGTAGTAGGCGTTGTAGTATAGCCTTTGATACGTATATCCCACGTTGGATTGATGCGAGTGTTTGTAAGTTATGGGGGTACCGGTATTATATTGAAGGTTTATTCTTTTGTTCACTTATGCATGGATTAGCGATTATGGGCGCAATGGTTTTAATTATGCATCTATTGCACCTATTGCATGCGAGTGATGGACTCAAATGGATCAGTCTGTTGTCTCTATGTAATCCATATTTATTGATCGAATGTGGTTGCCCGCTGCCTATGAGCTACGTGCTATTAGTACTTATTGGTGTGTGTTGGGCTTTAACGACTCACTTTCAGAATTTTGTGTTCAATATTATCGCTTTAGTAGCCTTATGCGTAGTGCATAAATCGTGTTATGTTTGTGCGTTAGTTACCTTATGCTTTTATTGCTTCTTTAGATTTAGATTGCGATGGCTATGGATAGTGTTGATAGGAGCTTGTTATCCTTTAATCACAAAGATCGTTTCTGTTTTGTATTGGTATGCAACATGTTGGGATCAGAAAATATATAATGGTTCTTATATCCCCATGGTACCTTTATATCAGCGCTTACTGAACCCGATTTTTGCTCCGTTTTGCTGCAATGGTTCGTTAATTTTTTTTAAAGCTCCTCTAAAAACCTATGCCTCTTTTATCCTAAATAGCGTTTATAATTTGCTATGGATTGGGTTTGTATGCGCTGTTGTTGTACAGTTGAAGCATGTTCGTTTGTTCTCTAAGGAACATAAAAAGCAGGTGTTTATTCTTTTAGATATGCTCGCTATCCTGATTGCTTGTATATCCAAAACGCTTAATACGACTTATATTCTGCATTATATGCAATCAGAAGTGGCATTTTTGTTTTTGTTTGTCCTTGCATTGCTACAAAAGCCGCAAAATTCAGCAGAGAATATACCTGAAGAGAGTATTAAGGAACAATAAACTAGGTTCTTGATCGTAAGTATAAGGGATCGGTAAAGGTATACAGGTTAGTATGGAAACGTTGTCAGATGATGAATTTTCCAAAACCTTTGCTTATCGCGTAACGGCGCAGGCTGATTATGGCCGTGCGCATTGCGGTATTATCGAAACCCCGCATGGAGTGGTTGAAACCCCTAATTTTGTTTTTTGTGGAACCCATGGAGCCATTAAAGGGGCTACCATGGAGCAAATAAAAGCAGTTGGTGCCCAAATTGTTTTAGGGAATACCTATCATCTTTGGTTACAGCCAGGGCCGGATATTGTTAAGTTGAACGGTGGATTGCATGCGTTTACGGGTTGGGATGGCCCTATGTTAACCGATTCAGGCGGATTCCAAATCTTTAGCATGGGTTATGGGGGTGTTATTGATGAAATCAAAGGTAAGAGCCGTCCAAATGCCATTCGTACCTTGTTAAAAATAACAGAAGATGGAGCCATGTTCCGTTCTTATGTGAATGGGAGGATGTGTATGTTGACTCCGGAGCGTTCGGTTGAGATTCAACAAGCTTTAGGGGCTGATTTTATTTTGCCGTTGGATGAATGTGCTCCTACTCATAGAACACGTAGCGAAATTGTTGCTTCTACCCAATTGAGCCATCGTTGGGAAGAGCGCAGTTTAAAGCAGTTTTTAGATCACTTTGATGATCGTCAGCGTATGTACGGAATTATCCAAGGAGGAATTTATGAGGATTTGCGCACGGAAAGCATTGATTTTATTAAAAGTCATCCGTTTTTTGGTCAAGCGATTGGGGGAAGTTTGGGAGTAGAAAAACAGGAGATGTACGGTTTGGTCGATTATATTATGCAACAGGTTCCGGTTGATCGTCCAACGCATCTGTTAGGTATTGGTGGATTGCGCGATTTGCTAGAAGGGGTTAATTCAGGCGTGGATACTTTCGATTGTGTACATCCTACGCGTATAGCACGGCATGGGTGTGCGCTTATCGCCCGTCCTGAAGAAGCAGTTGCAAAAGAGCATATTAATTTAAAAAATGCCTGTTATGCAGAAGATGTGAATCCAATAGATAGCGCATGTGATTGCTATACATGCCGTCGCTTTACGCGTTCTTATGTGCACCATTTGTTTAAAGCGAGGGAAAGCACAGGAGGATTGTTGCTAACGATTCATAATGCCCGTTTTATGATGCGTTGGATGGAAGCTATCCGTCAGGCAATTCGCTCGGGTCAATGGAAGGCATTTTATCAGCATCATATTCATAGTTAAGCAAAGTTTTTTCTAGGTAATGAAGCATTTTAATAAGATTTTTATATAAAATAACTTGTACTTTTTATCGTTTTTTTGAAACATAATTTTGTTTTTGTTTTTGCCTGGATGGCGGAATTGGCAGACGCGCCGGACTCAAAATCCGGTTCTTTCACGAGAATGAGGGTTCGACCCCCTCTCCAGGTACCATAAGGATTTCATATGTTGTTTTTTTTAGGATGTGTTGTGTTAATTGGCGCGATCCTAGAAGGAGTTGTACGTTTTTTCCTTCTGAAATCAGGTTTGTTTTTACAAGCATGTCCCAAAGTAACTGCAGCGATTGTTAATAAATACAAAACGTTCGATGTGCAGTTGGGGTGGAAGCCAAATCCCGTTAAGAATCATCGAGATAATACAGGTTCGTACATAGGGCTTCAAGGGAACACGACTTACTCGATTGATGATCAGGGGAGTCGTACTTTTTCAGGTGCTCCAGCGTATTCTTATATAGCAACTTTTGGTGATTCTTTTTGTATGTGCCGTGAGGTGAATGATACGGAAACGATCCAGTATCATTTATCTCAGTTTACTCAATCGTATGTTACTAATTATGGGGTTGGTAATTATGGTTTGGATCAGGCTTTGTTGCGTTTGGAATCAACAAATTTGTCAGAATCGGTTCGTGCGGTTGTCATGATTCTGACTCCATGGACTATTGAGCGAATTCTTAGTGTTTGGTTGCATTATGCGAATCCAGGAAATGTTTTAGCGGTTAAGCCTCGTTTCATTTTATCGGATGGTGCATTAAAATTGGTAAAAAGTCCTCTTCAATCTCCGAATGATTTTTTACATTTGGAGCGCTATCAGGATTTTTTCCGGCAACAGGATGGCAATGCTCCTTATTTTTTTACCCAATTAAAAAAAGCGCCTAAAACGGCTTTAGGATATGTTATAAAAGATGGAGATTTGCTAAAGTGCTTATTGGCTTCAACGCGTGTTAAAACAGACAGTAAACAAGATCGGTCAATGGCCATTAACCATTTTTTGCAGGAAGCCGAACCTTATTTGTTGAAAACGTTTCAGCAGAAAAATGATTACCTGCAAGGCTTATACGAAACACAACAGGATCTATTGCGTGCGCTATTAAAGCGTTTTATAGATGTATGTCAGGAGAAAGGTCGGCGTCCTTATTGTGTAATGTTACCTGCCTATACGCATGTTCGTTATATGCAAGATAATCATGCTTTGTATCGTGCAGCTTTTGATAGTATTTGTGCTGAATTGAATTTACCTTATTTAGATTTATATGCTTATTGGAAATCCTTAGATGATGTTGAATTGCAAAGTCTTTATGTCGATAAATACGGGCATCATTCGGTAACGGGTAATCAGCGAATTGCTAGTATTATTCATCAACAATGGTTTGGAGAAGCTAAAAAAATATCTATATAAAAAGGTGCAATTTTTAAGCAGGAGGGTTGGATGAAAGTAGATTTGGAAGTGGTTAAGCGTATTTTAAGGCATTCAGACCTAGAAAGTGGGGTTGTGAGTGAGCTTTTGGATGAAATTCAATCGGCTGCTGAAGATAAAGCTGATGAGCGAGAGGCAGTTAAGCAAAAACCGATTAAAAAGCAATTTGTTGTTGTCGGATCATCGTCGGATGAGGGTATGGCTACAAAGGCTTGTTGGATTTTCCAAATTCCTGCAGATGAAGCCCCTCAGTCGGTTCAGGATAAGCTTATGGAATCTTTAAAGTCATTCCGTTTGTCGAAAAGTGGCAGGCGCTATGCAGTTAATAACTTGAGTGAAGCATGTACTCGAATTCCTGCGAAAGTTTTTAAAGAACAACGTTTATGGTGTAAATCCAAAGAACCGATATGGTTTATTCAGATGGATCCTGAATTGGATTAACTTTGAATAGGTCTTATGTCTTCTCGCCGCAACATCCTGTATTTTTTTATCTTCACGCTCCTATTTTGGACAATAGGGCCGTTGATGGTGTATCTCATAGATCCGTATCATATTTTTCATGAGACGCGGTGGAACAAGAATTTGTGGTTTGGTAGTCAACCCTTAATCAATCTAGGTCAAATTGAAACCTACTTCAAAAGAAGCAATGATTACGACAGTATTTTGGTAGGTTCTTCGCACACGATGAACTTCAAAGGTAGCGATTTAGTTAAAGCAGTTGGGGCTAAAGGCATGCTGAAGTTGTGCAATGGGGGACAAAGTCTACAAATGAAGTTGATGTGGTTAAGAAAAGGTTTGGCAACCGAAAAAGTAAAACATTGTTTTGTAGAAATAGACGCATTTCGATCTTTACTTGATTCAGGCATAGACTCTTCATTAGAAGCAGCAAAGCCTTATATTAACCATCCTTACTTGTGTTTATTTAATCTAAAAACCATATGTTCGTTGGCTGCATTTTACTGCATTACTCATAGGTTCGTATCCCAACATAATAGCCATTTTTGGACATGGAATAATTTAAATGAGGTTCATAGTTGGTTTCCTTATTGCTCTCAAAGTTTTGGGTATTTTGCAAAACACTGTCAATATTTACAAAGTGTTTATAAGTTGAATACTTATTCAACGACTCAACGAATCAACGAATCAACGAATCAACAACACTATATTGCGTGTCATCCGAGAAAATCCATTGGTCAAGTTTTATATCTTATTAACACCTAATGCATGGACTACCTATAGTAGGGTGTGCACAATGGATTGTGGAAAGAGAATGTCGTTAGTTCAGTATTGCGATGCCTTATTTTCCTTATGGCGCCACCTAGTTACCGTTTGTGCTGATATTCCAAATGTTAAAATCTACGGTTGGCATGATTGCCATTTTGTTGGCAATTTAGCGAATTATTGCGATGAAGCCCATTATCATCCCGACATCAACCGTTATATGGCGTGGTGTATTGAGCATGATCGTCATCGGTTAACTAAAGAAAATTATGATGCATACGAAGCGCGTTGTGTCGAAAACCTGCGTGCGTTTAAGATTCTAGATGCGTATCCTCATCGTGATACCTTTGAGGAGTTGGTCGCCGCTGAGCATTAGCATCATCGTTTGCATTTTGCACTTAAAACCATCATAATAAGTGCATGAGCGATTACACGAAGAAATTATTAGTATGCGTTGATGGATCTTTCCCTTACATGGAAAGCTGTTTGAATTATACGAAGTGGATCTTGAAGCATACAGACGCTAAGGCGGATGTTTTGTATGTGACGGACTCACGGCAATTTGATTTTGCGATGTTAGGGGATTTTTCAGGGAGCTTAGGTGCTCAACCCTATTTGAATTTAAGCAAAAGTTTGCAGCGTATTGAGGAAGAAAAAATCCATCTCATTAAGAACAAAGTAGAGGATTATTTCAAAAAATCGGGCTTATCGGACAAGGTTACGTTTAAAACCAACCGTGGGTCTTTGGTAGATAGTTGCCAAGAGATAGAAAATAGCCCAGTTGGAGTCGATATGCTTTTGTTGGGTAAACGAGGCGAAAATGCATCGTTTGCTACCGAGCACTTGGGGGCTAATTTGGAGCGTGTGGTGCGTGCAAGTGGCCGCCCCTGTTGGATTGCAAACAAAGAATATGTAGATATCAAAAAGCTGGCGTTGGCGTATGATGACAGTGAAAGTTCGCGGCATGCATTGCAGTTTTTAATCCGTTCGCCTTTGTTTAAATCGATTGCCATTGATTTAATCTACGTATCAGATGATGCTACGATTCCGGAAGAAGCCAAAACGATGCTGAATAATGCCGAAAAAACGCTTAAAGACAATGGTTATAAGTCGGTACGTGTGGTGTGCCTGCAGGATGATGTTTGCGATGGAATTGCCGGTCATGTTGTGAATCAAGAGATTGATTTATTGATTATGGGGGCTTACGGACATAGTGCGATTCGGCATTTGCTCATCGGTAGCACAACGACTGAATTAATGCGCCGGTGTAAGATTTCGGTCTTGTTGTTCCGCTAAGCTTTGAGTACGCTAAAGGCTATATGAGTTTAATTGTTGATGTATTTGGACGAGAAATTCTAGATTCGCGTGGTAATCCTACGGTTGAGGTAGAGGTTGCTTTAGACGATGGAACGATCGGTCGTGCTTCTGTCCCTTCTGGAGCAAGTACCGGTTGCAATGAAGCCTTGGAATTGCGGGATGAGCGCGATAAAAAGCGTTATAACGGCAAGGGTGTGCTGCAAGCGGTGGAGCATGTTAATACGGAACTTGCGAAAGCGGTCAGAGGACAGGATGCCTTAGATCAACGAGCCATAGACCATATTATGCTTGAACTAGACGGGACGGAAAACAAATCCCGTTTGGGGGCTAATGCGATTTTGGGTGTATCATTGGCCGTAGCTCATGCGGCTGCTAATTGCCTTGGTTTGCCGTTGTATCGATACCTTGGGGGTGCGAACGCTCATGTGCTTCCGGTACCGATGATGAACATTATGAATGGCGGAGCGCATTCGGATGCTCCTGTTGATATTCAAGAGTTTATGATTGCTCCTGTTGGAGCTCCTAACTTCCATGAGGCTTTACGTATGGGAACCGAGGTGTTTCATGCTTTGAAAGCGTTGATTAAAGAAAGTGGCCGTTCAACAGCTGTTGGAGATGAAGGAGGATTTGCTCCTGCGCTCGCCAACAATGAAGAAGCGTTGAATTTAATTGCTAAAGCAATCAACAAAGCCGGTTACGTTTTAGGGAAAGACATCAAAATTGCTTTGGATGTTGCTTCATCTGAATTTTTTGAGCCTAAAAAGCAGCGGTATGTCTTTAAAAAGTCGGACGGCAGCGAAAACACGGTTGCCGATATGATTGCTTTTTATCAAAAACTGAAAGAAACCTACTGCATTTTTTCTATTGAAGATGGATGCGCTGAAGAGGATTGGAGCGGTTGGAAGCAATTAACGCGCACGATGGGTTCTGATACGCAGTTGGTAGGTGATGACTTATTTGTTACCAATGAGAAGTTTTTACGCAAAGGAGTACAGGAGCATGCGGCCAATGCGATTTTGATTAAACTTAATCAGATTGGAACCCTAACGGAAACGCTGGATACCATTGAGTATGCAAAACGTTCGGGTTACGCCTGTATCATTTCTCACCGTTCGGGTGAAACCGAAGATACAACCTTGGCAGATTTGGCGGTTGCCACCAATGTCGGACAGGTAAAAACCGGTTCCTTAAGCCGTACCGACCGTATCTGTAAATATAACCGTTTGCTGCGTATTGAGGACGAGCTTGGTACGCAAGCGGTTTATGGGTTGCGTTAACCCCGCCGTTTATTCGGTTTTATTACGATGATTGTTGGGTAAGTTTTTTAAACTTACCCATTTTTATAAAAATAGGTTGCGCACAAGTTGGTTTTTTGTGATAGTACCTGTCAATGGCACGGTAGCCAAGTGGTAAGGCAGGAGTCTGCAAAACTTCTATACGTCGGTCCGATTCCGACCCGTGCCTCCAAGGTAAGGACTGATGGAGCCTTTCAAGCAAGAGTGGGAAGTTTTAAGGAATAAGCGTTGGCAGCGGATCAAGAAGTTTTTGCGCTATTGCCCATCGCGTGCCACGTTGCGGAAATATTTCATCTTTAGAAAATTTGGTTCGTTATTTTTCGTTCCCTATCTATGGTCGTTTGCTTATCCATCCATGCGTAATGCGTATTACGCCGGTTGGATTTTGACCTGGTGGCCAGTGATGGGGATTCAAATTCCTTGTGCGATTCTGTTGGCGCTCCTGTGTCGCGCGAATTTGCTGGTTTTAATTGCGTTACAGTTGATTTCTAACCCATTGACTATCGGATTTATGTACCCGCTGGAGTTCTATACGGGTAAGTGGTTATGTGGTTGGTTGCCGTTCCGTATAGCTTTTATTGAACAGGCAAATTTGCAAGACCTGCTGTTGGCCATTAAAAGCGGTTCTTGGGGAACCTTGATTTCAATCGGTGCTGGCGGCTTTTGCTTGGCTTGTATCGGCGGTAGTCTTATTGGGATCGCGTGTGCGTTAGTAACGTGTTGGGTACATAAATGCTTTTATCGGCATTCTCTTGGTACCTATGAGCAATTCGTTGCCTATAAGCAAAAAGAGCTCAATAAGTTGCGAAAAAACGTTGACAGATAAGGTTATTTACCTTAGTTATTAACTAATTTCAAGCATCGCAGGGTGGAGCAGTCTGGTAGCTCGTCAGGCTCATAACCTGAAGGTCCTTGGTTCAAATCCAAGCCCTGCACCCAATTTTTGTTAGCATTTTTGCTGCTTTTAAATTATACATAACGCCAAATTTTCCGATAAGCTTGTTCGTTCGGGAACAATGAACGGAA
Organism: Opitutales bacterium; assembly: GCA_024407725.1. Lineage (GTDB taxonomy): Bacteria > Verrucomicrobiota > Verrucomicrobiia > Opitutales > UBA9783 > UBA3869. Next base: position 15,560 of record JAKSVZ010000007.1, on the reverse strand, counting down.
TTTATTGAGCAAATAGCTTACATAATAGGGCTTTTGTAGCATCATCCCGATGAGGCAGTGCTTGAGTAGCTGATCCAACGTTTTGATCTCGGTTGGGGATTTTACAAAGGTTAACGTATGATGGACTTCTAGATCTGAAAATAATGGGTTTTTTACGATAGAAATAGGTATAAAATGCTTGTCCTTAAAGAAGTTAAAAATGTCTCCAAAGGTATGTTGATTTTTGTAAAAAGGAATGGCGTGCGTGAGTAATTGAATGCAGGTTGAACGCTGAAAGAAGGAGTCATGCATAGCGCTGAATATCTCATATTCAGGCCCCATAAGTCCGCTATTACAGTAATCATAGGGAATGTCTTCAAGGATATCTTGTGGAGCCTTGACCTGAACCGATGCAGTTTTTGTTGTTGTCCACCAATCGGCCCATTCGGAATGGTACTGGTTGAGAAATTCTGTGTTGGGTTCTGTGATCCCAGAGCATCCTATCCAGTTGGTTATATACAAGGTTGCCGGTCCCGTATGATTGTAGATAGCATAAGGGTAAATTTTATCGAACTCACCGCTTTTTAGTAACCTTTCGGCTTCCGATGGTTCGGGTTCAATGCCGTAGGTGGTTTTGTTGTTAAAATTAGCTAATGCTCCCCATATATTTTGGACGGCGATTGAGCAATTATTCCATCCACCTCGTGCTCCTATACATAATAAATTAATGTGTACCTGAGGGTAATCGTTGTTAAGCAAGTCAATAAACCGCTGAATTTTGCGCTTAGTGATGCGATAGGATGCAATTCCGTTTTTGTTATGGGATAGCTGATAATTATTAAGAGTATTACGTACGAAAGGGATTGATTTTAGAATGTTTTTTAGAGCCTCGTTCATATTTACGATAAAATTACTTGCTATTACTTTGAACTTTCCTCAAAGTTTAAAGGTAAAAGAATTAATGATTCAATTCTTTTGTGAGGATTTAATAATATGTCAGAAGTAATGGATCGTCTGTTGAATGCAGACACCTTTAAACGGTTAAAGGCCAATAGTATTGTTCCGGGAACAATTACCGGCATCCGCGAGGATGGAGTAACCGTAGATATCGGCGCAAAATCAGAGTGCTTGGTGCCAACGAGTGAATTTTTACAGTTGGACGATATGAAGGTTGGGGATTCGATTGAGGTTTATGTGGATCGCGTAGAATCAGTCGATGGACGTCCGGTGGTATCTTACAGCCGAGCGCAGCAACAGAAGAACTGGGAGATTATTTTGGAGAAATGTTCCGAAGGCACTGAGTTAGCTGGAGTGGTCAAATCCAAAATCAATGGCGGTTTGGTTATCTATATCGGTGTTGATGCTTTTTGCCCAGCTTCTCATGTGGACGTGGTAGCTCCTAAGAATTTAGAGCAGTATATCGGTCAAACGGTAGATGTAAAAATTATCAAGATCAATCGCGCGCATAAGAACATTGTTGTTTCACGTAGGGAATTGATTGAAGACCATCGGAAACAAAAGCGTCAGGAAGCGTTAAGCAAACTGACTGTGGGTTGTGTTTGCAAGGGAATCGTGAAGAACGTTACCGATTTCGGAGCCTTTATTGACCTCGACGGTATCGATGGATTCCTGCATATCACCAACATTTCTTGGGAGCGCATTGCTCGTCCTAGTGATAAGCTCAAAGTGGGTGATGAGGTTGAGGTTATGGTAATCGAAGTCGATTTGGAACAAGAACGGATTTCGGTTGGTATGAAGCAGCTTCAGAAGAACCCATGGGAACATATGGATCAACAATTCCCTGTTGGCATGACGGTTCACGGAACGGTTTCTACCGTATTGGATCGTGGCGCTTATGTTAAGGTTGCAGAGGGTCTTGAAGGATTTATTAAGGTGAGCGAGTTATCTTGGACCAAGCGCTTCCATAAGGCAAGTGAAATGCTTCACGAAGGGGATGAGGTGGATGCTAAAGTTGTGGAGGTTAATAAAGATACCCAAACGTTATTGCTCAGCTTGCGTCAATTGACCCAAAATCCTTGGGATACCGTTCAATATGATTATCCTAAGGGAGCTCGTGTAAAGGGTACGGTTTGTAATTTAACCCCCTTTGGTGTGTTTGTTAAGCTTGCAGAAGGGATTGATGGAATGATCCACGTATCCCAAATGGATTGGACTCATAAAGTTAATAAGCCCAGTGATCTATTTAAGGAAGGCGATGAGGTAGAAGCGGTTGTATTAGACGTGGACACCGAAAAGCATCAAATTTCTTTGGGCGTTAAGCAGCTAACCAAGGATCCATGGGAAGACATTGAAACCTTATATCACGTAGGTAAAGTCGTTAAAAATAAGATTGTTAAGGTTATCGAACGTGGTGTGTTTGTAGGCTTTGAAGGAGGAATCGATGGATTCATCCCGATGGCTCAAATGGAAGATCTGCAAGGTAAGAACTTAAAGGAAACCTATAAAGTTGGAGACGAAATCGAGGCTCGTATCATTAAAATTGATAAGAAAGAGCGTCGTATTTGCTTGTCGACCAAGGCGTTGAAGTACGATGATTCGCGCTTCTCTGAAGAGGTTAAATCCTTGAATGCTATACCGGCAGGACAAGAATTGACCAGCTTAAGCGATGCCTTTGATCAGGTTTATCATAAGGATGCTTAATCATTCCTCTCTTAAATGAGAGATTTATTGAATTTATGTATTAAGATCAGCGGGTACTACCTGTGTTTGTTGGGTAGTTTCCTGCTGGCTTATCACATAAAATATTGTTTCATGCTCCCGCGGTACATCCAGCCCATTATGTGGACGGGTGCTTTGTGGATTGTATCGATAAAAGTAGCCGTATTATACGCAGCGGGAGAATTCCGCAATTTATTCGCTTATTTTCGCTTTCCCGATTTGGCCAAAATCATTGCGTGCCTAACCACCATTGCTTTTGGAGAGTTGTGCTTTCGGTATTATCAAGTCCCGTATTGGATTCCACAGCGCGAGGTCATTTTATCGGATCTATTATTCTCAATTCTCTTTGTGTTCTTTGTTCGTGCATTCGTACGGTTGATTCATGCACATTTTGTCGAAATTGATTCTGAATCGAAAACCCCCTTTGTTACTCGGGTCGCATTGATTGGTATCAATGAGTCTACGTCGCATTTAATTGCAGAATTGAAGGAACGCTCCTTCCTTAAAATTAAGCCGATCATTGTACTGGATGATAACCCTAAGTACTTCGGTAAGGAATTACATTCAGTGCCGGTTTGTGGTTCGCCTGATCTATTGCAGGATTTGGTCGAAAAATATAACATTCAGGGTGTAATTTTTACGGGAGTAATACCCCAAAAACGCTTTTTAGAATTGGTGGAGCGCGCGAAAGCTCTGCGTTTGAAGATTTTTAATATTCCTTCGGCAGATAATTTTTTAAAAGGGGAAGTTCATGCGACCCAATTGCACGAATTGGATGTAGAGGATTTTTTGGTTCGCGATCCTATTAAATTGGATTTGAGCGGTATTCAGCGTGAGCTTGAAGGGCAGGTTGTTTGTGTTACGGGCGCGGGCGGTTCTATTGGCAGTGAATTATCCCGTCAAATTAGCGAACGTTCACCCAAACAATTGATTTTAATCGATCATTCGGAATTTAATTTGTTCAAAATCCAGCAGGATTTATTGCGCAATGGGCATGCATGCGAACCGGTTTTGTTAAACATTACGCACGAAGCGGATTTGAAGCAATGTTTAACGCATTACCGACCGGATATTATTTTCCATGCGGCTGCTTATAAACATGTACCTTTGTTGGAAGATCAGCCGTTAGTAGCGATTAAAAACAATGTGGTCGGTACGGGATTGCTTGCGCGCTATGCATGCGAATTGGGAGTGAAGCATTTTGTACTTATTTCGACCGATAAGGCCATTAAGCCTTACAATTTTATGGGGGCCAGTAAGCGCCTTTGTGAGTTGATGTGTATGGGAATGCAGCATGTGAGCCATTCAACTCAATTTGTGGCGGTGCGTTTCGGCAATGTTTTGGGTTCTTCTGGGAGTGTGTTGCAAACCTTTCGTGAGCAATTGGCGCGCGGGGGACCTTTAACGGTTACTCATCCGGATATGACGCGGTTTTTTATGACCATACCGGAGGCGGTAAGCTTGATTTTGGAAGCCTTTACTTTCAAAAAAGCAAGCGGGGTTATTTATGTTTTGGATATGGGGCAACCGGTTAAAATAGTGGAGGTGGCTAAACGGATGATTGAGCTCAATCATTTAACCGTTGGAACTGATGTTCAAATTGTATTTACAGGGCCGCGCCCAGGGGAAAAGTTGCATGAGGATTTGGTTTTCAATGCCGAACAAGTAACCTTAACGGCTAACCCCTTGATTGGTATCTTCAAACAGGAAGCATTGGGGCAATTTTCGTCCTTGGATTGTTTACAACAGGCTCAAGCGCTTCAATCAGATGCGGAAGTGCTTCCCTTTATACGCCGCTATATCCCAGAATTTAAGCAGTAATTTAGGTTAAAGCAACAGTGCTTACGCTTTGCTTTTCATAAGCTCTTGCGGAGAAAGTCGATTCCAAATGGAAGAGCCATTGGGGGTAGTAACGTAATTCGAGCAGGTTTTAAGCTCTTCGCAGATGGATTTAACCTGTTCGGCGGTTGTCACTTCTGAAAATTTTTGCTGCTGCACCAACTTCAACAGTAAAGAATTCAATTGTCGTTCGATGGATTGCATTTGTCCCCATTCGATGAGCGCGTGCGAGGTTTGATGGACGAACAATTGGATTTGTTCCAAGGGGAGCCATTGAGGGATGGCATCGATTTGAAATTGACCGGTTGGTAACGCTTTTGCGAGACAAACTTTTCGGAGATTTAGGTAATCAATCGCTTCTGCAAAGGCCATTGCTTGCGGGCCGTCCAGCGAAAATACGTATGGGTATAATAAGGTTTGTAGGGGGCCAACTTGCTCTTTTTTCAAAAGGCGCACGATGCCTTCGTACCAAATGCGCATTTGAGCACCTTTGCAATCCAGAATGACCAAAATCGGGCTTTCGTCGAAGAAAGCATAGCGGTTTTGCCATACGGTAATCAGCTTCAGAGGAAATACAGGGGGTTCAGAAGCGGGTGGTTGAACCGTAGGAGTTGGTTGAGCCCTCAGGGGGGTTGAAACCGATCCAAGCGATTGGATTGGGTTTTTCGGTACGGGGTTTGAAACCCACCGAGCAATGTCCACTGAGGGTGTCGGTTGGGTTGGGCGCGTTATCGGTTGGGACTTAGCGTTGACCAAGGGCTCCGGTGCGTTGGGTTTTGAGGGCGTCGGTACGCTTTGAATGCTTACGCTGGAGCTTTGATGGTCGGTTAACGTTTTACGGATGGCGTCTATGATGAACGCATGAACGGTAGCTTCTTGCTTAAACCGCACCTCTTTTTTCATCGGATGAACATTAACATCAAAGGTGTTGGTCGGGAGCGTTAAAAACAGGAAGACCAACGGGAAGAGTTGAGGAGGAATAAATCCTTGATAACCCTCAAGAATGGCGCGCGAAAACGCACTTTGTGCAATGGGTCGTTGATTGAGAAAAATACGAATCGCTTGCGAGCTTGTTTCTCCTGTTCCAGGGGCGCTAATAACGCCAGATAAGGAACCGATTTTGGATTCGTACTGCAGAGGAATCCAGTTTTTTGCGTTTTGTTTGGGCCAAATTTCATGGATGCGCTGTTCGAGCGTAGAGCAAGGGGAGGAAGAAAAGATAAGCGATGCGTCCTGCTTTAACTCCAACTGTATTTGGGGATAGGCTACGGCATACAAACGTACGCAATCGATAATGTGCGCATTTTCGGTGTATTCGGATTTTAAAAACGTGCGGCGCACCGGTAGGTTATAAAACAGGTGTTTGACGGTTATCGTGGTTCCTACATTGCAGGCGCAGGGCATTTGCTTGGGTTTTAGTTCGCCATCAATTTCGACGCGGGTACCTAATTCTTGATCTTGGGTGCGGGTAACCAAGGTTACTTTTGCAACGCTAGCAATCGACGGAAGCGCTTCGCCGCGGAATCCAAACGAGTTTAGATGTTGCAGATCTTGAAAGGTTTGCAATTTGCTGGTTGCATGGGTGCTAAAGCATTGCAGCGCATCCACTGCATCCATGCCGATTCCGTTATCACTAATCGAAATGAGATTGGTGCCTCCTGAAGAAAACTGAATATTGATGCGCGATGCTTTGGCATCTAGGCTGTTTTCCAACAATTCTTTTACAACATTTGCTGGGCGCTCAATAACTTCGCCGGCAGCGATTTGGTTAGCAATCGTATTGGCTAATAGGTGAATTGCTGGCATGCTTAAAAAGTACAGGAATTAAGGGTAATCAGGCAATATTTTATCAATGAGTGCTGGGACGCTTAAATGGGTTAGGTGGGTTGTTTTCATTGATTTTGTTACGTAAAACAGCTATACTATTTTTAATCCTCATTATGCGAATTGAGAAAATTCTAATAGCAAATAATGAGCCTTCGGTTCAAAAAGCGTTGCAGGAACAATTGCAACATTATCGCTGTAAAACCGTTTGTGTTTCCACCTTATCGAAAGCTAAATTGTGCGTGCATCAGGATGATTTCGATTTGGTTTTTCTCGGTACGCATTTCCCCGATGGGCAAGGAATCGATCTCTTGAGTGATCTCAATGAGGTACCGGCTACGAACGAAAAACCGTTGATTGCGGTTGTACTGGATTATAAATTCATTGATTTGGGTGTTAGTTGCTTAAAAGCGGGCGCGTTCGACTGCATTTTAAAGCCATTTTCCTTATCCGAAGTGGATATGGTGTTGAAAAAGGCGGAGGTTTATCGACACCTATCGCAGGTCAATCATTTCTTCTCAAGCCGTGACGAAGATAACTGTTTGTTGGGCGAATGTGAAGCGATTAAGACCGTTCGTTCCTTGATCCAAAAAGTAGCTTCAACCGATGCAACCGTGTTAATTACTGGTGAAAATGGAACGGGTAAGGAAGTGGTTGCGTACGAGATTTACAAACAGAGCCATTTATGCGACAAGCCATATGTAACCGTTAACTGTGCTGCTATTCCCGAAAATCTCATTGAAAGCGAGTTTTTTGGCCATGAACGTGGAGCGTTTACCCATGCCTTGCAACGGCGGATAGGGCGCTTTGAATTGGCGAACAATGGGACGATTTTGCTCGATGAAATCGGGGAAGTTTCTCCAAACTTACAGGCAAAATTGTTGCGCGTGCTGCAAGAAAAGAAATGTGAGCGCGTTGGGGGTTCTGAAAGCATTACGTTGAATGTCCGCGTGTTGGCTTCTACGAATCAAGACTTACATCATGCGATCAAAGCAGGTAAGTTCCGTGAAGATTTGTTCTATCGCTTAAACGTATTCCCTATCCATGTTCCGCCTTTGAGGGAACGCGGGGGAGATGTTTTGTTATTGGCGAATGATTTTTTGAATCGGTATCAGAAAAAGTACGGAATTCCTTTGAATGGCTTTTCTGATGCCGCTAAACAAGCATTAATGGCGTACAGTTGGCCGGATAATGTTCGAGAATTGCAAAACGTGGTTGAACGCGCGGTTATTTTGTCCAACGGCTCTCCGAGTATTGAACCCAAAATGTTAAATATTAATGCCGGAACTGCTACTACAAAGGATAACGACGTATGTGAGCTGTTACCGCTGAATGAGGTTGAAAAACGCCATATTTTGCGGGTTTTGGAAAATACAAAAGGCAACCGAACACGCGCAGCATCGATTTTAAACATCACTACTCGTACGTTGAGCAATAAACTCAAGGAGTACGCTGCCGATCAGCACTAACCTTATCGATGGTTAGAGATTAAGCACCTTTTGGGGTGCCGAATTTCTTTTCGTAAAAGAAAGGAGGGATTTTTGGAGAGCGTAGGAGTTTGAAAATAGGATCAAGCTCGGGTGTGATTCCAAATTTTTCCTGATATAGTCTTAGGATATAGGCAACATAATGCGGTTTATTGGTCATGAATCCAACGAGACAATGTTTTAGGCATTGTTCCAGTGTGGTCATTTTGACTGGGTTTTGAATGAAGGTAACATTGTACCACATGTCAATTCCATCAAATGGCAGGGGTTCGGTATACAAAGGAATAAAGCCTTTGCTGTGCATAAAATTAAGCAAATCGCCCATTAAGTGTTCACTTTTAAAGAAGTGAATAGCACTAGTTTCAATATGAAAACAGAGGGCTTTTTCGAAAAAAGAATCGTCTAAGGATGCTAGGGCGCCATATTCAGCGCCATGAATATCTAATTTGATAAAATCGAAGGTTTGCGAACCAATTGCTTCGCTCATTTTTTTGACCTTTACCGGAACGCATTTCATAGGTTCGCAAAAAGAAGCGCAGGAAAGATGTAAAGATTTCAGGTTTTCTAATTCAATGCCTAGAGAAGCGAAGGCAGGAGTTGGTTCGGGGATATATAAGGTACCTTCTCCCGTGTAACCTGCTATGGCATCCGAGTAAATTTTGTCATAGGCATGCTTTTGGATGAGACGCTCGGCTTCTTCTGGGTCGGGTTCAACACCATACGTAATTTTGTTATTTAACCATTGTAGGCTAGAAAAAATCCCACTGTCTTCAATGCCTTCCCGAGAACCAATGTCCAAAAAATGGATTTGCAAAGATGAATGATGGTTGTTTAAAAAGTCGATGTATTCACGCACCCATTGAGGTTTCAAGCGATAATCCAATAGCCATCCGGTTTTTTTAAGGGATAATTTATTGCATAAATAGAGCAAAGGAGAAATGGATTTAATCAGCTCCTTGAGGCATTTTAAGCAAATTTGAAACAGATCGCGCATAACAATTGTTACGTTATCTATAAATTGCTTTTAATACAACTTTTAAATCCCATTTCTACCGAATAGATTTTGTATTTTAGGTTGCTATTTATTTTTGTAATTTGCTTTATGAAAGTATGACGGCAGGTGAAGACGAACAATCGGTAGAAAAACCTATTTCAACGCTAATCGAGAAGCATTTCTTACAAGAGCGAAAAATTTTTTTGTGGGGTGAAGTAACGGATCGTTCGGCGAAGGATATTACTGAAAAACTTATTTATTTAGAGCTGCAAAAACCAGGCGCTCCTATCACGTTTTACATCGATACTCCGGGTGGGTCTATTACAGCAGGTATGGCTATTTATGATACCATGCAGTTAGTATCGTCGCCTATTTCCGTGGTTGTTATGGGATTGGCCGCCAGTATGGGTTCTATTTTGTTGTGTGGTGCAAAGAAAGGTTACCGTTTCTTATATCCTCATGCGCGCGTTTTGATTCACCAGCCGTTAATTATGGGGCATATTGAAGCCTCAGCGGTGGATATTCATATTCAAGCGCAAGAGATGGAAAAATCGCGTGCAGAGTTAAATCAAATTTTAGCGAATGCTTCGGGTCAGAGTATTGAAAAGATTACGCGCGATACGGATCGAGATTTTTATCTCAATGCGAAAGAAGCGATTGCGTACGGTTTAGCGGATGAAATTATTACGCATGGGTTGAAATAACCATGTTTGTTGATGAAGTTGAAGTAATTTGGAAAGCGGGGCACGGGGGAAACGGATGCTGTAGTTTCTACCGAGGGAAGTATATTCCAATGGGTGGCCCCGATGGCGGTGATGGCGGCAAGGGCGGAGATGTTATTTTGGTATGTTCTCCCCATGTGAATGACCTGCAGGATTTTAGCTATAAACCGCATGCAGAAGCTCAAAATGGCCAAAATGGTATGGGTTCGGACTGCTATGGGCGCGGGGGCGAGGACTGTATCTTATCGGTGCCGCCGGGAACCCAAGTGTGGGATATTGCTACCCAGCGCTTGGTAACCGAAGTCTTGGAAGTTAATAGCCGCGTGGTTATTTTAAAAGGCGGCAAAGGGGGCTTAGGCAATTTACATTTTAAAAACTCAGTTAATCGCGCGCCGCGCCAAACTACCCCAGGGGAACCGGGTGAAGAGGGACGGTTTAAGTTGGTGCTAAAAACGATTGCTGATGTAGGGTTGGTTGGATTCCCAAACGCGGGCAAGTCGTCGCTCATCAGTTGTTTAACGCGTGCACAACCGAAGGTCGCTCATTATCCGTTTACCACCATTAATCCGAGCGTCGGGGTATTAACAGGTTCCCATTATCGCTATTTGTTTTTAGCCGATATTCCCGGTCTTATTGAGGGCGCCAGCCACAATAAAGGTTTGGGGTATCAATTTTTGCGTCATATCGAGCGCTGCCAGGCGTTGGTTATGCTTTTGGATATGGCTGGAAGCGAAGCGCGTAACCCGATTGATGATTTTAAAATTTTGCGTAAAGAGTTGATGTGTTACGGAAAAAATCTAGCGGATAAGCCATTTATTGTGGTGGCTAACAAGCTCGATTTGCCGGATTTTGAAGCTAATTTAGCTGCTTTTAAGCGAGCGGTTAAGGTTGAGGTGTTGCCGATTTCCTGCAAAACCGGTGAGGGGTTAACCGAGCTGAAGGATTATCTATTTCAGCATTTTATGTCGCATTCCAAGGCACAGCCGGAGGAAGTACCGGCAGAAAATCCTTGATGGGTTAATCGAGGCGAAGCTTTATATGATGCATTCTGGCGATTTGCTTCCTGAAAACTTGTTCTTATCCTCAGGATTTTCGGACTTTTGTATCGGATTAGCGCAAGGCCAGAAGTGGATTTATACCCAACAGGGGGATAGTCCCATTACCCATTGCTTGTTTCAAGCCTTACAGGAGTGTACTTCGCGTATCCATTGGGAAAGCGTTAGGATTTTTTTGCTGAATGGCCCTGGGTCTACCATGGGAATTCGTGCCTTTTGTGCCTTTATCCGCACCGCTTTAGCATTAGGAAAAATCAATGCCGATCAGGTGTATAGCTGCGATACGTTGCATGCCGTTAGTTATGCTTTGGAACAGCAGCATATTCAGCGCCCCGTATGTGCGCGCATCAATTTAATGGAACGCTTGTGCGTAAGGCATTCTAGGGATGAATTGCATACGCCGTCTGAGTCGGAATTGCAACAAGCGCTGTGGTTGCCGCATCCGTGCTTACCGAAGGAATTACCAGTGGCTCAGCTGTCTTTTGACGCCATTTTGCCATTGCTAACAGCAGATTTTCTTTGGCGTACCACCGGTACTCCGGATGTGTTTTTAAACCCAGCCAAACATGACGGCCAGTAAGGCGCTTACGAACAACGGAATGTTGTAGTGTAAGAAGGTAGGGACGCAGGTATCCCAAATGTGGTCGTGTTGCCCATCGATAGCAAGACCGGTTGTGGGTCCCAATGCCGATTCAGATACAGGAGCACCCGCATCTCCTAAAGCAGCTGCAGAAGCAATTAAAATAACGATTTCCGGTACCGAATAATTGAGTTGTACGCACAAAGGAACGAAGATGGTAGCGATGATGGGGATGGTTCCGAAGGATGAACCGATGCCCAAGGTAATGACCAAGCCGATGGTTAAAATGAGTGCGGCGCTGATAGCCTTGCTGTGAGGCAATAACGGCAGTAGGTCGTTGACCAAACGATCGACGCTATGGGTTTCCTTTAAGACATTGGCAAACCCCGCAGCTGCTAACATGACGAAAGCGATAAATCCCATGCTGATGATGCCGTCATTGATCATTTTGTCTAAATGTTTGCGCGATACAGCTTTGAATACAAAGAGCATCCCGAGCCCTAAAATAGCTCCTAAGGGTAGGGAGTGCGTTGTTAATTGAACCGCAAACGTTCCAACAATAGCGCTGATTAATGCGATACTTTTCCCTTTGGTGAGTTTTTCTGGTTTTTCTGCAGAAATAGTTAACGCTTTAGGGGTATAAGTACGGGGCTTTTTGTAAGAAATGAAAATGGCAATGAGTAATCCGACAACCATGGAGGCTCCTAGGATTGCAAAACAGTGCCAATTGGCGCCGTAGGTGGTTTCGATGCCGTTTTTGCGAAGGTTATCCAAAATGAGTTTTTGGAAAATCAATCCGAATCCTGCCGGTATGGAGATATACGGGGCTACCAATCCGAACGATAAAATGCAGGCAATTGCGCGCCGATCAATTGTTAATTGATTCATCAGCGAAAGCAGTGGCGGAATCACCATGGGGATAAACGCAATGTGGATGGGCAAAATATTTTGGGATGACATGGACAAGCACGTCAAAATAATGAACAACAGGAATTTTTTATTACCGATCCATCGGGTTAATACCTGCGATAACGCGGATGAAAAGCCAGTTTGAATCATGGCAGCTGCTAGGGCTCCGAGCAAAATATAACTGAGGCTTGTTTCTGCATTATCTCCCATGCCTTGAATAAATAGATCCATGGTATGCTTTAGGGACAGGCCAGAGCATGAACCTGCGAGCAATGCCGCAATCAACAACGACACAAGAACATTAAACTTTTTTAAGCACAAAACATACAGTACCCCGATTGCGATGAGTATGGGATTCAGTAATAGATTGCTCATGATGACAGTGAGCTTAAAAAAAATACCCTAACAATTCAAGTTGCTTTTTACACCTTCCAGCCTTTAATACTAAACAAATATTAGGTTAGTAATTTATGATTCAAGACCCTTTGAAAGCTGTTTTGTCCAAAATTCGTTGTATTGTTTTAGATGTCGATGGAGTGTTGACGGATGGAGCAATCTATTTTGGGGAAAATGGAGAATGCACAAAAGTCTTTAACACAAAGGATGGTTATATCCTCATGCGTATGGTGGCTATGGGTTATCATGTGGCCTTGCTCAGCGGCGGACGTTCTCCTATTATTATGCAGCGCGCCAAAGCTTTAAGTATTCCTCATGTATTTGCTGAAGTTAGGGAAAAACTGCCTGTTTTTAATCAATTTATCAAGGATTTATCCTTAAGCCCTTCTGAGGTGGCTTATATGGGTGATGAGTACATTGATATACCTGTATTGAAAGAGGTAGGTTGTGCGGCGTGCCCCAATGATGCCATCCCACAAGTTAAGGCTATCTGTAATTTTATCGCTGAACACAATGGAGGACGGGGTGCCGTTCGTGAATTGTGTGATGCGATCTTAGAAGCGCAAAATAAATGCGTTATTTAGCGTTAGAGAGCTCGTGTGATGAAACCGCTGTTGCTATTTGGGATACTGAACAGCACAGCGTTGAATACGAGCAAATCTTAACGCAAGTCGAGTTGCATGGACCCTATGGGGGTGTAGTTCCAGGGTTGGCTATTCGCGAGCATTTAAAGGGCTTTCATCAGCTGATTGAGTCGCTGCGCCAGTCCTACGATTTATCGCGTATCGATGCAGTGTGCGTGACTCATGGCCCCGGTTTGGTCGGATGTTTGGGAATTGGGGTTGCTTATGCGCAAGCCTTGCAATTGTTGCTGAATGTACCGCTGTATGGCGTTAACCATTTGCATGGGCATGCATTATCACCGTTTTTAGATCCATTTCAGGCAGATGCTGATTTTAATTGGAATACGTATTGTCCGCATTTAGGGCTGTTGGTTTCAGGCGGCAATACCTTGTTGTTCGAAATGCCATCGGTGGGTCAATTCCGTACCTTAGCGCAAACGGTGGATGATGCGGCTGGTGAAGCGTTGGATAAGGGGGCTAAGATGCTAGGATTCCCTTACCCCGGAGGGGCGTTGATCGAACGCTGTGGGCAATCGGGCGATGCCCAATGGGTTCGCTTTCCACGCGCATTCCCAAATAAATCAGATTTGAAGTTTAGTTTTTCCGGTTTAAAGACGAGTTTACGCGTATTTTTGGATAAATTATCTGCCGATGAAGTTGAACAGCATAAAGCGGATATCTGTGCTGCTTATCAAGAGGCGGTTGTGGATGCGTTGTCCCATAAAGTACAACAGGTGTTGTCGATAGGCGATTATAAAAGCTTAGGTTTGTCAGGAGGCGTTGCAAACAATAGCGTTTTGCGCAATCGATTGCAGCAGGTGGCTGAGCATTACGGTATTCCATTTGTAACCCCACCTAAGCGCTATTGTGGGGATAATGCGGCCATGATTGCGTTTGCGGGTGCTCAAGTTTCAGCAGAACTTGCTTTGAATCCAAATTTAAAATTGGATACGATAAAATAATAAAGGGTGTATGCAACGGTCGTGCATTTATCTGTTGGGTGCGGGCGGAATGGGAATGGCTCCGCTAGCCAAATATTTATCAGATCAAGGGCATACGGTTTTTGGTTGGGATGATTTTGCTTCGGATGAACGCAAAGCTAAGCTGTCGTTCATTCAATGGACTGCGAGTGTTCCGCCAAATTGTGATCTGTGCGTCTATTCTTCCGCGATTGAAGAAAAAGATCCGCGGCGTGTTGCGGCAGAACAGCGTTGCACCTGTTACCAACGCGGAGCTTTTGTAGCGCATTTGCTCAAAGATCAGCGTTTGTGTGTGGTTTGTGGGAGCCATGGAAAATCAACCACTACTGCTTACTTAATCCATTTATTTCAACGCCACCAGTTGCCGGTTAATTATATAGCAGGGGCAGAATTTCAGATGGATTATTATCCCGTTGCGTGCGGAAAGCATTCGGGGGCTGTTACTTTATTCGAATTGGATGAAAGCGATGGCACAATCGATTTGTTTTCGCCTGATGTAGCGGTGATTTTAAATACCGATTGGGATCATCCGCGGCATTATCCTACGGAAGCTTCATACAAACAAGCGTTTGCGTCGTTAGCCAGCCGTACAAAAGAACAGGTAATTTCCAATGAATCCTTTGGTTTGCCAGCCTCGAAGCAAACGGCAATACCTAGCGCTTCTACGTTATTGGGTTTGGATGCGTCTGCCGCGTCTCAAGCATTTCAGTACTTAACCCAACAATCGGCCATTCATTTGGATTTAGATACGTTTCCGGGCGTAAGGCGCCGCCAAGAGGTATTGTTGAAAACCAAAAAGCTGACCGTTTTATCGGATTATGCGCACCATCCGAACGAATTAAAAGCGCTTCTGCAAAAATTAACGGCGGATAAGGCTCAATGGACGGTTGCGTTTGAACCGCATCGGGCTTCGCGCTTGCAGTGCTTTTTTAAGGAATTTGTAGCGCTATTAAACCAATGCCCGCGCCTTTATTTACATCCGCTTTATGAAGCCTTTGAAGTGGATACGCATTGCGATGCTTCGTTGCAAGAATCCTTGCCTCATGCGGGGCGCATTCAGGATTTAATCCCTGCCGATTGGCTTGAGGTGCAACAACCCGCGACTTTGGCATTTGTAGGGGCTGGAAAAATTGATACCTATGCGCGCCATTGGGTAGAACAATGGACGCGGTTGGTGGTTGAGCGCTTTAAACCGGTCGAGGTGCGTACGCATGTATCCTTGAAACAAGCTTCACGGATGCATATTGGAGGGGAAGCTTTGTTTGCCTGCGAACCCAAGGATTTGTCGGAGCTGCAAGGGGTTTTGCATCAATGCCAATCGATCGGTTTGGACTTTTTTGTCCTAGGGCATGGTGCAAACGTGTTAATTCCTGATGGCCGCTATGACGGTATGGTGATTTTTTTAAACCAGCCGTCAAAGACATAGTCTTCATTTGACTTTGCGGTAAGATTCAGTACATCAGCAAGAGTACTGTCAGGACTGATGTTGGAAT
>JAKSVZ010000006.1 GCA_024407725.1 Opitutales bacterium | reverse complement strand
GGAAATGACTTATAAGGAAATGACTTATAAGGAAATGACTTATAAGGAAATGACTAAAAGAATAAGTTTATTATTAGCCCTAAGCATTGCTTTAGGAATCCACACCCCTTGTTATGGTCTGTACGTCATGGTACGATCGGGGTTTGGAGAGTTAAAAGCCGATGATGTCGGAAAGTTCGAGAAAAAAAACGGAGAAATGACGTGGTTTGAAGACGGAGACGTGTTTAATCCTCCCGTACTACATCTGGGTACTGATGGTGCTAGCATTTTGAGTCGAAATACCGACTGTACTTCTGGTCAATTCAAATACAAGGATCATAAAAACCTATCGGTGGCGTTGGGCGGACGAATTGATGTATTTGATATTGGCGCATTGGGATTGGAAGTAGAAATCCTAGGTGCTTATACCCCCTCAAAGCGTACAACTAAGCTATCAACGATAGATACATACATCGTTGAGACTCCTGATCTTATCTTAATGCGAGACCGTACCTTGAATATCGCAGCAGAAGAAATTAGCCGTAACATGACTTTCATGTGGCTTAAGAACCAACGGATTGCAGGTGCTCAGTTCAATATCTATTGGGAACACTATCTACTTGATTACCTATCCGTTGGTATCGGGGGGGGGATTGGCGGCGCTTATGTCTGTACCAAATTTACCACTCGGGAATACTATCAATATTTGGAGTGGGAAGATGGAATACCACAAGGACAGTATTATTGGGGACATGCAGGGGAATTCATCCAACGTCGTAAGTACGTCCATACCGGCTCGTTACTCTATAACTTTACGCTGTTTGTACGCGCAGAAAAATTTGAAACGTTATTTGAGGTCGGCTATCGCCATATCGGCTTGCATCAGATGTTTGGTGCTAAATGCTACGGGTATGAAATTCCGAAGTTGGCGAATATGCATTCCGATCAAATCTATTTGGGCGTAGGAAGAACGTTCTAAGCGCTTTTATCGCATGCTTTTGTATGAGTACGTTTAAACTCTAAGATAATAGTGCTCAGCGGAGGTAGATATAAACTAATTGTGCAGGGTTGTAGGTCGCGTTCCTGCTTGACAGCAGTTACAGAGCCTAAATTTCCACGATTAAGTCCGCCGTAGGATGTACTATCGGAGTTAAGCAGTTCATTCCAAGTACCGGCAAAAGGAACCCCGCATTCGTAATTCGCGTGCTCAATGGGAGTAAAGTTCGAGATAAACAAGAGCGTATGGGTTGAGGAAGCGCTTTTGCGTATAAATGAAAATACACTGTTATCGCAATCTTCTGGGTTGATCCAAGAAAAACTACCTTCGTACATATCTCCTTCGTGCCAAAAACGCAGCGTGCGGTAGAGGTGATTTAAATCGAAGATTAAGCGCAACATTCCTTGATGTTCTGGTTTTTCCAATAACTCCCAAGACAAAGCTTTGTGGAAATCCCATTCATCGAGCTGAGCGAATTCATTGCCCATAAAGAGCGTTTTTTTGCCCGGCCATCCCCACATAAAGGTATAAAGAGCGCGCAAGGTACTCAGTTTATCGCTTAAATACGGCGAACCCATTTTCTGTACCATCGAAGCCTTACCGTACACCACTTCATCGTGTGAAAAGACGTTGATGAAATGCTCTGAGCGCTGATAGAGCATAGCAAAGGTCATTTTGTTGTGATGATATTTGCGGAAAATCGGGTCTAATTTGCAGTAATTGGAGACATCGTGCATCCAACCCATATTCCATTTGAAATCGAAGCCCAAGCCGTACGATTGAGTTGGTTGGGAAACGCGCCCAAAGGAAGTTGATTCTTCAGCGATTGATAAAATACCTGGATAGGACGAATGGATAATGTTGTTGAATTCGCGTAAGAAATTAATCGCTTCGATATTCTCCTTACCGCCGTATTGGTTGGGAATCCACGCATTAGGTTTTCGAGAATAATCCAAGTAAAGCATGGAAGCAACCGCATCCAAACGTAGGCCATCGATATGGAATTGCTCAATCCAAAACAGAGCGTTGCTGATGAGGAAATTACGTACCTCGTTGCGTCCATAATTAAAGATGTAGGTTCCCCAATCAGGATGGATGCCTTGGCGCGGATCGGCATGTTCATACAAAGCGGTACCATCGAAGCGCGCTAAACCAAAATCGTCGGTTGGGAAGTGACCCGGTACCCAATCAAGAATGACGCCAATATTGGCTTGATGCAGCGTATCGATTAAATACTGAAAGTCTTCTGGTGTCCCATAACGCGAGGTGGGTGCATAAAACCCAGTGATTTGATAGCCCCAAGAATCGGTAAAGGGGTGCTCCATGATCGGCATCAATTCAACATGCGTAAATTCTGTTGCTTTTAAATACAGAACGAGTTGCTGAGCCAATTCTCGATAAGTGAGCGGATTGCCTTTTGCATTGTGGCGCCAAGAATCAATGTGCAGCTCATAGATCGACAAAGGCTGTTCTTGGCAATTATGTTTAGCGCGCTTTTGCATCCACGCATTGTCGTTCCACACGTATCGGTTTAAGGCGGGGCATAGGATGGACGCGTGTGAATCGGTATGTTCGCCCCAATTACCGTACGGATCGGCTTTCAACTGCAATTGTTGGTTATATCCGACAACGGCATATTTGTATTTTTGTCCTACTTGAACATCAGGAACAAATACTTCCCATACCCCAAAAAGATTGTGTAGGTACATGGGATTTTTCTTCGCATCCCATTGATTAAAATCCCCTACAACAGACACAGATTTTGCATTCGGCGCCCATACCGCAAAGTGATAGCCTGCTTTCCCTTCTTCAGTGGCGGGATGAGAACCAAGTACGTTATAAATGCGATTGCAGTGCCCTTGTTGGAAGGCGAGCAAATCAGCCTGATTGGCTAATTTCCAAGCAGTATGGCAATCGATAACAGAAGTTAATTTGGCAGCACTTACCTGCTTGGTGGATTTACTACGGATGCAGGGTTTTTTAGCGGACGGCTTTAAAGTTTTCTTCGCTGTTTTACCATGGACGGTTGTTGCTTTCTTAGTAATGTTCCTCATGTACGCCTCTATTAAGCTTATTATAAGGAAATTACAGCGCGGAATCAAACGTGGATCATAGCCAATCCAATGTTAGCGATAGATCCTGAACCGTATCAAATTCAGCCCAATGATTATGAATGGGTACGCCATACAGCGGAATGTTTTGGTCGATTAAAAACTGCAAAAAATCCGTCATGTAAGCGGTTTTGGAGTGAACGCTTAAAAACTGCTGATAGGCTTGCTTAAAGGTTTTGGTATGTTGCGCAGCTACCTTAATAAACCCAATGTACTGGCCTTGGATATCCGCCAAGGTTTTTGGTTTTTTACCGATTTCAGCAATGCGGTGGGTCTGCGTATCCCAGCGAAAAGTTTCCGCATCCTTCAACGGATCTTCCATACGCCGTTCCCAATAACGCTGCCAATCAACATCGGTTGCAACCGCAATGGATTCCTTGGCGTTAAGCATCGCTTGCAATACCGACGCATGATAAATGATATCCCCGTAGGTAATGAGCCAATCGCAAGATTCATCCATCTGTTCCTGAGCGCAAAACAGGCTATAAACCATATTGGTTTTCGCATAATCGGGATTAACCACCACCGTGGCTTGTTTTGGCAATAGCGTATATTGATAGCCACCGATGAGAACAATATCCCGAAACCCCTGTTGAGCAAACAAATCCAATTGATACTCCACAAGCGGCTTCCCTTGGTAAGGAACCATGCATTTGGGTTGATGCTCAGTATACGGACGTAAGCGTTTACCTTCGCCAGCACACAAAATAAAAACCTTAGTGTTTTGCATAAAAAGAATAAGCCCAAGCGTTCCACTTGGCATCAAACGGAGGACGTTCCGGATGCCATATAAAAGCGACTATCGGTAGCGTTGCGTGATAAATTGCCTCCAAATGGCCATCAAGATCGGTTGCAAGCGGCTTAAACCCATCCGGAAGCGTTGCTATCGTTAGCGTATGGAAGGAATTAACGATTTGGGTACCGGCTGGGATATACGGATTGTCATGAATTTGAACCGGATGCGTACATCCAACATGCCCTTGAATGGGAATCAATTGGGCTCCGAAATAACGTGCGATGCATTGGAAACCATGGCAAATGCCCATGAGGGGTAAGCGATGCTGCATACTGTATTCGATACAAGCGGTTTCGCAGGTACTACGCGTAGCGTGGTCATTGCCTCCACTCAACAAAATTCCGTCTAAATTCACCGCCGATAGCCACGGTTGCAACGGAACTTGGTTGGGAATAGGCAGGGTCAATAAATGGCGTGCGTTTAACAAGGTAGTCCATTGCTGACTCAATTCATCATGCAGCTCATCGGATGGACTAACCACTCCCTGAGCTTCCGCTGCCTGAATGGTGCGCTGAGATAGCCCGATTTTCAACCATTTTAGGTCGTGTGATGAGGCGTTTGCTGCTTGATTCATAATCGTTATCGGATGCGTTTTAACGTGTGATTGGCGCAATCTAAGTGAACCAACTGAGCTGTTTTGAGCGAGTCAAACAACGCTTCTCCAATTCCAATTGCTGCCGGCAAGTGACATTCTGCCGAACGGATGGCCATATGGGAATTGGGACCTCCATAAGCGGTAATCAACCCAGCAATCGCATAATTGAGAATCCAGTCGAACCCAGGATCCGCTTTTTCAATCAAAACAATCTTATCGCGCAAAGCTGCACCATCCGCCTGATCAGAATTCTTGAGGTAAATCAGGGGTGCTTCGGCCTTTTGATTTCCAATGAAATTCGGCAGGGATTTAGGCACAAAAAAGGCATAAAAATCGCTCTTGTTGGTAATCAACGGAGGCAATTCTATGGCCTGAGCGAAACAGTAATCCAACGCGCCTTGTTCGATGGTTGCCTGCAGTAAAGCTTTCAAGGTTTTTGACGCATCAATCCCCCCGCGCAGTTGCATAAAAACCGTAATAGGTACATGCTCTAATTCTTTCGCTGAAAACCCATAGCGAGCACCGATTGCTTGAATTAAATCCAAAATATGCGAGCTGTAGCGCGTAAAGATGAACTTTGAATATTCGCGGCCGGCAATTGCACACTGTAAAAATTGCCGAAATGCGGTAAGTGAAATTCCCCAGTCCTTTTGTAAAGCGGATTCCAACTGGGTATAACTAAAGGTTGCTTTGGAACGCTGACTCAATTCCACTGTGCTCTTTACAAACAAGTATTTTTCAGGATCAGAACGGTAGGTTGGCGATGTAATATCGTAGGTTCCGGGGCGCAAATGCCCATAGGTATCCAAACAGGCTTGCTTAGAACCTTTACCCGCAATCGCAGCCTGTGTATCCTTAAAAAATTGTCCCGCAATCGTTTGAATAGCGTCAACAAGCGACTGACTTTCTTCCTTGGTGATAATCCCTTGCGCTTCATAGGCCTGCAGCAAAGAACGCGCAATAAAGCCGCATCGGGCTAAATGGGAAAAGTTGAGCGTACCCACTTTGGCTGTTTCAACCAAGGTGTAAATTTTATCGCTATCCGCTTGCTTGGACGCTTTAATACGTGCAAAACGCTCTTCTATCGCCTTAATGGCTTGATAGTAGGATTCACATTGAATCAAAGCAGCATGGGTTATTTTGTGCAAAGCCGAGCGATACTGTTGATATTCGGCTACCGACAACCCTGCTTCTTGGGTTAACAACGCGTGCCAACGTTCATCAAAATCGCAGGTGTCGCACGTCGGCATCACCTTAAATTCCAACTTATCATGCCATTCAGGATGCTGTTTTAAACGGTTAACGAAAAATGTGACCAACTTGCCGGTTGTTTCGGTAGGAACGGACTTGGGGATAAACGAATGGATACTGGCGCGCACATCAATATACGGGTGACCCGCAAAGCTTACCATCAAGGGATAAGGACGTACGTCTTTATAGCCAAATTCCGCCCTTTGTTGCGCCCAAATGGAGTCTGTGATCAGCGTACGATAGAGGGAAGCCGCTAACGCATTTGGTTTCGTTCCAATCATTTCAGCTGGGTTCCAATCCGGCATAACCCCGAAAATCGTATGTTGCCCCGCAATAGCTTCCTGAGGGATTTGTAATGAATCGAAGCGATCTGCAGCCTCATCCAAGCACTGCTGAAGCTGTTCGTCGCTAATTTCCTGCAGGTGGCGCGCAACCAAAGGCCGTACTTGGAACAAATACAGTTCGTTTTGCTGAGTAACCGCGAACTCAATATCCAACGCATCCCATTGGGTTAGGCGCTCAATTTCTTGAATTGCTGCCTGCAAGCGCGGATAAAAATCAGGCGCATGAGGCGGAATGGGTGCATGTTTCCAATGATAAAAGATAACATCCTGCGTACTTTGACCACTGGTCACGGATTCGGTGCTTGCCACATCATAATTCACAATGTAGTAAGGGGCACTATGCTGCAGGCTACGGGTAAAAACAACCCCGCTCAATTTAACGTTCGGCAGCATGGGTTGAACCAACACCTGATCCGCATCCTTCGGCGTTCCATAGGATTGAATAACGGTATCAACGGCTGCTTTAATAGCGGCATCTTCCGGTTGAACGTTTAAAATACTTTCGAATTTACCCGCATTGGCCTGCGTAAAGTTATCTTCCTGTAATGAGCTACTGCGCACCACCAACGGTTGCCGTTGGAATTTTTGCAGGATAGATGAAACGAGGCTAGAAGGTTGCTCACGCCACTCCTTAACCGAAAAATGGACCTGATCCAACATCCGTGCTTGGGTAATATGACGCTGCAAGGTTTGGAGTGTTTCGGATTTTGTGGTGAGGATAAACTTGGTAATATCGATGGGGCGTAAGATTTCAGCCCACAATCCATGCGCATCCACGCAAGCCAATCGCAAGCTATTTTGGCAAAAACGCAGCAAGTCGGACAAACGGTAAGCCTTACCATTGTTGCTAAAACATTGGTTTTTCTGCAAAAATTCCAATGCTTTTGGCTTTAAATACACACATCCAACAAAGGGATACTGCCCGCGTTGCCCTTTTAAGCTTCCTTCGAAGCATTCATAGTTTTCTTTGGTGTCCAATAGCTGTGTATGGGAATCTAAGGCAATAACCCCATCGTTATCACCCGCTTCGGCTGCTTTCAGAACCGATTCAACCAATGCAGTGCGCACCAAGATATCCCCATAGCATATAAATGCAGGCAATTTTGGGTCAAATTGAGATAGATACAGCGAGGTTTCACAGCCAGTTTTCGCCCATTGAGCATTACAAACGAAACGCAACTGCGGATAATGTTGTGCAATCGCATCAAAGGTATAACCGCCGACAAAAATACTGCTGGAAGCATTAGCCCCTACGGTTTTAAGCAACCAATCCAACGTACATTGATCCTGATCAATATTAACCAGCGCGGGGTTTTGGGTTAATTGTTTTGACCGCCCTGCTCCCAAGATAATACATTGATAATTATGTTCCAACACATCCTAAGTCTATGGGGAGAATTTAAGGCATACAATCGTTTTTTTAGCAAAGACTTCGCACCTTGCCGCCAATTGGTGTTTTTTTCCGAAAGCGCTATCTATTATCAAACGTTTGAGCCATTTATTACCGAGCTGCTCAAAAATCCATCCATCCAGTTCAGTTACCTTACCAATGACCCAAAGGATCCGATTTTAACGCATCACCACGAGCGCTTACATCCCTTCTATTTTGACCTTTGTTTGAAATCGGTTATGGATCGCATCGATGCAACGTGTTTTGTTTGGACTGCACCCGATTTAAACAGTACGCAGGTACGCGCGTTTCGGAAATCCAAGAAAGTAAAATCCTACGTCTATCTATTTCACGCTTTTTCCAGTACTCATTTGCAATACAACGAAACCGCTTTTGATGCTTATGATGCCATTTTTTGCGTAGGCCCTCATCATACTGAAGAAATCAAGAAGCGGGAACAGGTGTATGCCTTGCCCGCAAAACAATTGCTACCGGTGGGTTATCCGCGTATCGATGTTGTGTACCAAAAGTTTCAACATTACACCCCGAAATTTCCCAATCAAACAACCGTGTTGGTTGCTCCTACTTGGGGTCCAGGGAATTTAATGGAACAGGGAATTGATGCCCTCATCGATGCTTTGAAAAACACGGATTATCGCGTTGTTGTTCGCCCACATCCGGAGTTTTTAAAACGCTGTCCTGATCGCGCGCAACAAATTAAACAGAAGGTACAAGCTCTGCCTCATTTTATTTGGGAAGATCACCTGTTGACGGAAGATAATGTGTACGAAGCCGCAGTGTGTATTACCGACCGCTCAGGAATTGCATTCGAATACGCTTTTGGCACTGAACGCCCAGTAATCTTTATCGAAACGCCTCCTAAGGAATTTAATCCCAACTGGCGCGCTTTGGAATTGGAACCGATTGAGTTGCAACTACGACGCTCCATTGGCATCCCCATTACCCTCAATGCTATTCCTCAGCTAGTACCGGTTTTGCAGGATTTAATCAACCACGCGGATGATTGGAAACAAACCCTCCAATCCTTACGCCAGCGCCATGTGTATCATCCAAATCAATCAGCACGCGCTGGAGCGGATTATATCCTCTCGCAATTACAATAAAAAACGTCCTTAGAACGTTCTTCCTACGCCCAAATAGATTTGGTCGGAATGAAGGTTAGCGAGGTTTTTGATTGAATGCCCATAGATTTTGTTATCATTCACCTCATGCAATCCGATATGTCTAAATCCGACTTCAAAGAGTGTCTCGAACTTTTCAGCGCGTACAAACAGGGTAAGATTGTACAACAGAGCTAGGTTATGAGCATACTTTGTGCGCTGTTTCCAATCAAGACCGAATACAGCATCCCAACAGTAGTGATTGCCAGGGGGCACGCGTCTATCTCGATAAATCCATAACCTTCTCCAAGTTTCATAGGTTTTCATCTTGGTGGCAATATAAGCGCCCCCGATACCGCCGCCGATTCCAGCGGATAACCAATCCAAGATATACTGTTCCCAATAGAAATTGGCCTGTACTCCTGCAATCCGTTGATTTGATAGGTACATCGGTCTGATTTGTGCGAGATTCATGACACCGATTTTTTGATACTTAATCATGAGGAAATCTGGACGCCTCATTACGAGCAAGTCATTCCAATCTAGGTTCTGAGGCTGATTGAACTCTTTTCTACAGTCAACGAAATCCCGCGTTTTATTTTTGAAATTGGCATAACCGCCTAGGATTTCGAGTTCAATTCCTAAGGCGCCGATATCAAAAACATCGAAGCGTCCACCCAAAGCAACCGATAGGTTATGATGATTCTTATATTCCAATTTACCACTAGTACAGTTGCTACTGCGAACTAAAGACGAAGATGGAAAATCGTCAAAGTGCAAATTGTTATCATTAGCACCTACAGCTGCTTCATGCCACGTTGGCAATGTACCATTGGTTTGACGAAAAGTACCGATTTGTTTGTCGGCTTTTAACTCTCCGAACCCCGACCGTACCATGACGTACAAACCATAACAGGGGGTGTGGATTCCTAAAGCAATGCTTAGAGCTAATAATAGGCTTACTCTTTTAGTCATTTCCTTATAAGGCGTTTCCTTATAAGGCGTTTCCTTATAAGGCGTTTCCTTATAAGATTTTGGGCGTTTTCCTGAAATTGCAAGCTTTTTTTGGGGGGGGGTAGAAGATACGCCGCTTCTGGCGCTAAAAGGATGAGGTTAGCATGGTTCCATTAAGGCGATACGTTCGATGGATAAAGCCTTATGGGTGGTACAATCGATACAAATCAAGGCTCCATTGATTTTAGCAGGACCATCCGCTGCTTCGTAGCGGCAAGGTTTTCCGTTGATAAATTTATCGATAATGGGGTCTTTTTTTGCCCCAAGAATACTATTGGCAGCGCCGCACATGCCCAAATCGCAGATAAAAGCTGTTTGGTTGTTCAAGATACGTTCGTCGGCTGTTTGAATATGGGTATGGGTACCCATTACCGCGCACACTCCTAAGGTGGAGCCAAACCAACCCATGGCGCATTTTTCAGAAGTGGTTTCGGCGTGAAAATCGATAAGAATGTTATGAATCCCTTGGGATTTTAAGGATTCGACCAAGTGTTGGGCGGTACGGAAGGGGCAATCCAGCGACATATTGATGCAGGCGCGACCTAGGAGGTTGATGATTGCGATCGATTCACCGTTCCAGTTAAACACTAAGTGGGTACGCCCAGGGCATGCTGGGGGGAGATTAGCGGGTCTGCAAACATAAGGAATGCTGTCGATTTCGCCCCAAAAGGATTTTTGATCCCACGTATGATTACCTAGAGAAAACCCTTGAATACCAAAGGCGTACAGTTCTTCTGCAATGGCCTTTGTGAGTCCAAAGCCATTGGTCGCGTTTTCGGCGTTTGCAAAGATAAAATCGGGTTGATACTGTTGCTTAATGGAAGGCAATTGGGCTTGTAGGTAACGGCGTCCGGTAGCTCCCATGATATCCCCAAAATACACTATGCGGCATATTCCCATATGAAATGAATTGGTGGGCCCTGTAGGATTCGAACCTACGACCAAGGGATTATGAGTCCCCTGCTCTAACCGCTGAGCTAAGGGCCCGACGTCTTTATAAGATACTAAAAAGCAGGGTGTAGCTGCAAGATTTTTATCCTTCAGACTCGCAGGATGAGGAGCGTATCCATCGATACAACGGATGTTAGAAGCGCTGGAGACGTTAGCCTTGTTGAATTTTGGATAGATCCAAGGTCAAGCTTACCGGTGCATGATCAGAGCCCATGACTTCGGTTAACAGGGTGCAGTCGGTAATGGCTGGCAGGAGGCGTTGAGAAGCTAAAAAGTAATCAATACGCCAACCGATGTTGCGTTCGCGTGCCCGCATCCGATAAGACCACCATGTGTATTGCTTAGGAACATTGGGGTGTTGCTGGCGAAAAACGTCTGCAAACCCTGCTGCCAGATGTTCAGAGAACGATTGCCGTTCTTCATCGGTAAAGCCGGCATTAAAATGATTTTGGTTAGGATTGGCTAAATCAATCGGTTCATGAGCGACGTTAAAGTCTCCGCAAAGTACAACCGGTTTTTGTTTATCCAACTGACAGGCTAACGTCCGCAAAGCTTTGTCCCATACCTGCACGCGGTAGGAAAGCCGTTGCAGGAAGTTCTGGGAATTGGGAACGTAGGTGTTTACCAAGAAAAACTGAGGAAATTCTGCTACCAAGATACGCCCTTCCGGATGTTCCAAATCCGCATCCAAACAGCGGACGTTAATAGGGGCGATGGTAGAAAGAATGGCGGTACCTGAGTATCCTTTTTTGCTTTCGCTGTGGTTGAAGAATTGATGCTCAAAGCCATCTAAGTGAGGACATTGTTGAGCATCTACCCGAGTTTCTTGCAGGCATAGAACATCTGGACGATAGGCTTTGACAAAATCGTAAAAGTTTTTTCTTAAAATGGCGCGCAACCCATTAACATTCCAAGTAATGAGTCGAATGGAAGCCATTAATACTTAAATTCTATTTTGTCGGTTTCCCAAGATGTTGGCCTACCCCAAGGAATTTTGGAATCACTTAAGTCGGTCGGACAATCGGTTTTTTTGCATCCTCCCAAGCAGAATAAGCTCAAAATAAACAAAATGTTACACAAAAAACGTTTCATGCAATGGAAGTTATCATGAGGATAAGGTGCGTTAAAGACAAGTAAATTAAAGGGTTGAGTATTGGTTTTGCGCAATCAAGGGATGACGTTCGCACCGGATGTGTTTGTTGGCCGCTAGGTATTCTAGGAGCTTAAACACATCTTCAGTTCGGTCATCCAATTGAAGCTCATGTGCCAATTGTTCGGCGGTAAATGAAACCGTGGGATGTTTTTGTAAATACGTTAAAATAGCCTGTTGTTGCTCTAAATAAACGCGCGCTGCTTTTTTCCCAGCTTCCACACCCGGTTGATGGTAAGCGTTGATGTGGATAAAATTGGCATAAAAACCAACCGCTCGCTCGAATAAGGCAATGAGTGCGCCTAAGCTTTTAGCATCCAATTGTTGGAGCGTGAGGGTGATGGATGGGCAATGTACTTCCGTTAAGGCATCGCGGGTTCCGAGCAAAAATCCTTCTAGAAAATCGTTGCTAGTAAACGTTTTTTCCACCAAAACCTTGCTGGGGTGATAGGGGCGTTGAACCTCAATAAACGTTACAAAGGCATCCCGTAAGCCATCCCGCAATTGTTGAATGTACGCATGTTGGTCGGTCGAGCCTTTATTGCCATAAACCGTTAGCCCTTGGTTGACCTCCTGACCATCTACGGTTAAGCGCTTGCCTAGCGATTCCATAATCAATTGCTGCAAGTAACGCGGGAACAGAACCAATGCGTCTTTGTAAGGCAGTACCACCATATTACGTTGCCCATGACCACCGGAACAAACGTACCAAGCTAAGGCTAACAACAGTGCTGGGTTGTGTGTTGCAGAATCCGAACGGGTAAGGCGATCCATTTCAGCGGCGCCTTCCACGAGCTCATCGATATCAATTCCGCACAATCCTGCTGGTAATAAGCCAACGTTGCTGCACCAGCTGGTTCTTCCACCAACCCAATCCCATAGCGGAAAACGTGCCAACCACTGCTCTTTTTGCGCGGTTTTGTCTAATTGGCTGTCGGGGCAGGTGATGGCAATGGCTTGATGAGCGAAATCAAGGTGAAGGGAACGGAACCGTGCTTGTACCTCCATGAGGGCGTTACGGGGCTCAGCTGTGCTTCCCGATTTTGAGGTCACCAACACGAGGGTTTTGTCTAAATGCTCCTGCAGGCGATTTAAGGTGCGTTGAATGCCATCGGGATCGGTATTGTCGATAAATACAGCCGATAATCCTTTGTTTTTTGGCTCTAGGGCGTCAATGAGCAATTGGGGACCGAGCGCCGATCCTCCAA
This sequence comes from Opitutales bacterium, assembly GCA_024407725.1. GTDB lineage: Bacteria > Verrucomicrobiota > Verrucomicrobiia > Opitutales > UBA9783 > UBA3869. The sequence goes on along the minus strand of JAKSVZ010000006.1, from coordinate 31,952 downwards.
TTCCGATGCACAGTAAATGGGTAAAAGGCTTATCCTGAAGCACCGAATGGATAAACGTGTGCAGTTGTTCCCAATTGTGCTTCAATTCGTCGTAAATACTGGTTGTTGGCGCCAGTGAGAAGTTGCGTAACCAATAATGGCCTACCTGCCGATGTTCATCGGGATTAGCGATGGCACCTGCTTCAAGACCTTCCATGTCTTCCAGTGCTTTCGTGATTTTAGGCTGAAAGGATTGCAGAAAGTCGTTTGTAAACTTAACTCGGCTGGTATCCAAAGCCATGTCTAAGTTAGGTAGGGGTATAAACTGTTTTTGAAACGCATCCCAATTCATAGAGTTCAACAGCTAACGATTTGTGTAGTTACTTCAGTGGTAAGCTCAAAAGATGCCATTATCCCAAACGCCTTTGGATGTTTTGTTCGATTGCGGTTTTAATCGCCTCAAGTTGCTCCTTAACGCTTTGTTGGGCAGCGCTTACATCCCCATTGTTAACCGGAGCTGTCCCGAACAGATACCATTTGATTTTTGGTTCAGTTCCGCTGGGGCGCACAGCTACTTCAAAGTTATTGGCTAGGCGGAATCGGATAAAGTCGGCTTTGGGAACCCGTTCGCCATCTTCATCGTTTGCATTGTGCTCGTTGAGATAATCAATACTTTCTTTAACCGCCTGTTGTGCAATGGTAGCCGGAGGTTGTTGCCGATAAGAGCGCATCAACGCTTGAATGCTTGCCATACCCTCTGATCCTTCAAACGTGTGGCTTAACAGCGCCTCTTTGAAATAACCGTATTTTCGATAAATAGTATTGAGGTAATCGGAAAAGGCGATACCTTCGCGCTTGAAGAACGCAATCAGTTCGTAAGCCATTAAGGTAGCTGCATTGCCATCCTTATCCCGTACCGCATCATTGGCCAAAAATCCACTGCTTTCTTCGGCTGACAACAGGAGAGCAGTTGAGTGGCGCAGTAAGTTGTTAAATCGAGCTTCCGGCGTGCATCGCATATAATCCACCTGAATACCTTGCGTAGCCAGTTCATGCTGCAACCATTGCTGCTCATAACGGAGCAATTTACCCCCAATCCACTTAAAGCCCGTGTGGGTATTGATGCAACGGATTCCATTGGTGTTTGCAATAGCATCGAGTAGGGGGGTGGTTACAAAGGATTTGATAATCGCAAGCTTGGCGCCTTTGGGAGGAATACGCCCTAATTTCATGAGCGTGGTTAAACGGTATTCAGTCAATAGCACTGCAATGGTATTGCCGCTTAACAGTTGCCATTGCCCTTGCGCATCCTTCAGCATCATTGCCATGCGATCCCCGTCCGGATCGGTTGCAATAATACCATCCGCTTGGCTTTTTTTGGCTTCCTCCAACGCAACGGCCAATGCGCTTGGGTTGCTTGGGTCAAGCGTGGTAAGGTTAGGGAATGCGCCGTTGAATTCTTTTTGCGATTCAACGATTTGAAATGACCCGCTTAGCTCTTTCATGAGGGGCATGATGCAAACCGAGCCAGTGCCGTGCAAGGGCGTATAAACCACCTTGGGAGCGCAGCTTTTGTCCGCCAACAATTGGGTGTCTAATAGGACGCTTTTGCAGGTTTCGCGATACGCTTGTTCAACGCTTTCGGGGACATAGAAACAGCCATCGATAGAGGGTGTTAAAAATGGAGGAGTGGCTTCGTAAGATACTTGCTCGATTGACTTGATAATGCCATCGGCACAGGAACCATTGATTTGCGCGCCGTCCTCCAAATACACCTTATAGCCGTTATCGTAAAAGGGATTGTGGCTAGCGGTAATCATAACGCCCGCTGTGGCTCTTAGATAACGTACCGAAAAACTTAATTGGGGCGTTGATCGTGGGCCATTAAAAATATAAACGATTCCGCCTGATTTTAACCAAGTTGATGCGGTGAGTTCACAAAAGTGTTTTGAAAAATAGCGTGAATCGTAAGAAATAACCAAGGATGGGGGGCGCGGATAATCGCTAAAGTGCTGTTTGCAGTAAGCAAATAGTCCAAGGGTCGCCCGTATAACGTTGAAATCGTTGATGCAGTAAGTCCCAACGGCTGCATGCTGGTAGGAATTGCCTGATTTTTCTGCGCTTGTAGTGACCGAACCAATGGTGCGTCCGCGCATTCCAGCCGTTCCAAACGCAATGATTTTGAAAAAGCGTTCGTTTAACTCATGCCATTGCTGCTGTTCAATGAGCTCATGCAAGCTATCTGATGCCCAATTGGGCAAGTCAGGCATAGCGAGAAATTGGCAAATAAATTGAGCGGCCGATGAGGAGAGTTGGTGGTTATGAAGTGCTTCTTCGACAGAAGCGGTTACATTAAGATGCGTCATGCAAATACAATCCCTGTAAGGTTTTAGGTTTCGGATTCAGCCGTTTCCAAGCTTGAATGAAATCTACTTGATTATCAGCAAATAACGCGCCAATTTCCATGAGGGGCGTCGGCAGATTTGTTGAAGGCTCGCTGTCGCTAGCGCTTAATTCGAGCGGTTCCCCAACTGCTTGAAGCCACCGATGCCAGCGATTGATTTGGTCGCGCTGACAGGTTTCGAGCGTATCCTTACCAACAGCATTTTTAACCGGACTAAATTCATCTTTGCGGTCTACTTCCCATAAAAGCGGGCGGGTAGCGACCGGTAATACATCAAAAATGAACTGTTCTAACTTATAACCTTCGGTTGTGTAGGTCGTTTGAGATTGAGGATCCCAAACAGGTATTTTTTTCCGACACACATGGTAAGGAAGTGCCAATTGCGCGCATTTTTGAATAAAATCGGTTGTAATGAGATGGATTCCGGTGTTTCCAAAGCGGTAACGAAGCGCGCCTGTTGCGGTCACTTCTTGCGATAAGGCTTCGGGAAATTGATTGTACTCAATCAGCCGCAATTGACCGTAGTCCTGCACCAACAATCCTACGCGTTCTTGTGGGTCGGTTTTAACCACGACTTTGGTTGAAAAAGAGGATTGGGATAAGCAGTGAGTGCCTAAAAACAGGGGGTCGTCCAAATGAATCAGGGGATTATCTACTTGAAAATAATAAATCGATGTAATTCCTAAGGACTTGAAAAGCTCGATGTACCCAGCGTGTTCTAAGGCTTTAAACAACCCACCATGTCCATTGGGTAGAAAACAAATGCTGCCATCTTCTTTTAAAGCGCACTGACCATCCTTCAAAAACGCAGGAATGCTGCCTTGTTTGAAAAAGTGAATATAATGCGGGTCGTACCACGCTTGTTCAGCAAAGGCGTTTTGCGTAGCGGCATCGGTTTCTTCACTGGTCATAATAAACCAATGGAAAGGACGTTGGTAGCGGCGTTGAAGCGCTTGTAGCTTTTCGGAAAAAACCTGATAAAGCGGTTTATGCTGTAGGGGGGTTACGGGAACCAACCCTTTGGGGCCGTTAAATCCTAAGCGTGAGCCCAATCCACCGGCAACGGTTAAAAATGCAACGGTTCCCTTACTGAAGCAACCGATTCCTGCTTGTAACGTGCTTTGGGGGTCATATCCCTGAGCAGCTAGGGTGTCAGGATGCAAGCTGGTTGGCTCAACCCAATGCGTTCCATCTAATTCCTCAGCGGTTTCGCTTAGTGTGTTGATTAAGCGCTTCCATTCGTTTAAGGGTACTTGTTGCGCCGAAGACCAAAAATGCTGCTGTTGGTCAGGATTTAAGCACTTCAAAAGGTCATTAATAGAAGGATTGAGCTCCTTGAAAGCCGTTTGAAATGCGGAAGGGGTATCAAAAAAAGAATCGTTAGCGGAGTTCATTAGGAGGGGGTAGGGTACTTCCAAAACTTGTGGGAGCGCTTTCGGGCAATGACTGGTCAACTTCTTGTAACAAGGCAAAGGTACGGTGAGCTTTTTGCAGCTCCTTATCCCATACGAACGAAAGCCGTGGGGTTTGTTTCATCCGTACTTCTTTCCCAATAGCGTCCTGTATGTTTTTGCGGAGTTTGATGAGCAACTTAAGTGCTTGTTCTTTCTGCTCTATTTGATAGACGGAAAAATAGACATCAGCGACTTTTAAGTTATCCGCAGCGGTCACGTGTGTAATAGTGATACTCATGGCTTCCGATGCGTAATGCTTAAGCAAATAATCGCCAATAACGCGTTTGAGTAACTCATTCACCCGAATGATGCGCAAATTGGTCATAATTCCGGCAAACTTGAAACCTTCTTGTAGCATTCAATCAAATCACCCTCTTGGCAATCGGATGCAGCGTCTTCCAATCCAATTCCACATTCGTTTCCGGATTTTACTTCTGCCACATAATCCTTGAAGTGTTTGAGGGTATAAGCTTTGGTTTCGGTAATGATTTTTCCTTTGCGAATCAAGCGGACAAACGCATCGCGAACGATTTGTCCCGATACCACCATACATCCGGCAACCGTACCTTTAGATAAAGTAATAACCTTACGGATTTCGGCTGAACCAAGCTTGGTTTCGCTCCATTCAGGATCCAGCAATTCACGCATGGCATTTCTTACCTGCTCAATGAGTTCGTAGATAATGTTATGCTGAATCATGCGCACACCCTTTTGCTTAGCTGCGGCTTGCACGCCATTCGCTGGTTTAGTGTTGAATCCAACGATAATCGCTTTACCCGCATGGGCGGTTTGAATATCGTTGAGCGTAATTTGTCCGACGCGCGTATCGATAATATTGAGCGCCACCTTATCGCTATGAATGCTCTTTAGGCAGGCTTCTAGCGCCTCTAAACTACCATGGACGTCGGAACGAAGCAGGATTTTCAGAGTTTTTTGCTGCTGGGTTTCCATAGCAGCCATCAAATCCTCAACGCTGGAAATTTTATGAACATTGTTGCTTTGGTTCTGTTTCAGTTCGCGCTCGCATGCTTCTGCTTCCTTACGGGCTTCTTTTTCGTTTTTAGAGCCTCGGAAGGTACAGCCTGCAGAAGGCATGGTGACCCATCCCGTAATTTGAACGGGTGTTGCCGGTGTAGCTTGAGCCATGCGCTTGCCATGTTCATCCAACAAACAGCGAACTTTGCAGACATGAGCGCCGCTAACAAGCGCATCTCCTGCCTTTAACGTTCCGCTGGTAATAATGGCGGTTGTTACAATCCCTTGACCTTCTTCCATGCGGGATTCAACTACCACGCCTTCCGGTGTTCCTTTAGGATTGGCTTTTAACTCCATCATTTCAGCCTGCAATAACACCAACTGGAGTAATTTATCAAGGTTGGTTCCTTTGAGAGCCGAAATTTCAGTGCATAGCGTATCGCCTCCCCATTCTTCGGGGGCAATCCCGTTTGCTTGCATCTGTTGTTTAATGCGATCAATGTTGGCGCCCTTAACATCCATTTTGTTGATGGCAACCACCACAGGTACGTTTTCTTTTTGCGCCAATTGCAGGGATTCTTTGGTTTGAGGCATAAAGCCATCATCAGCCGCAACAACCAAAATGATGATGTCGGTTACGGTTGCTCCGCGTTGGCGGATGTTTGAAAATACGGCATGTCCCGGAGTATCGAGGAAGGTAATCTTTTTCCCTTCTACCTCTACTTGATAAGCTCCAATGTGTTGGGTGATTCCACCCGCTTCTTTGGCGGCCACATTGGCTTTACGCAATGTATCTAACAGGGTAGTTTTCCCGTGGTCGACGTGGCCTAAAATGCACACAATCGGTGGGCGTGGCTCTAAGTGCTCGGACGGTTCAACTTTGGGTTTAACAGGAGCTGGTTGAACTTTGCGTTCCTGAGAACGGCGTTTGGTTTCAACCGTAAAGTTATACTTATCTGCTAGTACTTTTAAGCCATTTTCGTCCAAAACCTGCCCCATGGATGCAAAAATCTTTTGATCCATTAAATCCCTAATGAGGGTAAAGGGCTTAACCCCTAATAGGTTGGCCAGCTCGGTTAAGGTAATTGGGGGCTTTATGACCCGATTTTGGTCTGTTTTGACAGCATCCTTTGTAACCGAACCTGCTGCGCTTGGTGTGTTTTCGGGCTTTGTAACAGCTTTTGGAGCAGTTATGGGTGCGGGGCGAGCAGCGATGGGTGCAGCCGGCGCAAAGCTTTTCTTAAACGCATTTAAGGCGGTTATGGATTGAGAACCCCCTAGGTTTTTAGGGGAGGCAATGCGTACAGGAGCGCTCCCCATTAAAGGTTTTTTGAGCGCAGGAGAAGCAACAGGAGCTGATTGAGTATTGCTTTGTACCTTCTTCAATAACGCATTTGCGTCGGTATCCGATAGGGTAGAAGCCGTATCTGGTAGTGCAATACCGTGCTGTTTAATCAATAAGCGGACACTTTTAATATCCTTATGCAGTTGATGAGCTAATTGATAAATGCTAACGGTCATGGCGCGTTTTTAATTACTTACTAGTTGCTTTGCTTCCCTTGAGCTTGAAGTTTATTGATGATCTTATCGTAATCCTCCATGTTGAGTTCGGCAGCCTTAAAATCATCGGCGGTTAAGCTACTCAGTACTTCTGGGCTATTGATACCTATGTCTACCAATTTAGCGGCGGCTGCATCTGATATACCTGTAAATTGGATCAATGTTTGCATCGCTTGAATCTTTTTATCTTCAAAGCTTAGGTTGATGCTATCCGCGTGCTCTACTTTGATTTCGTATCCGAGCAATTGACTTGCTAACTTTAGATTGCGTCCGCTTTTACCTACGAAAATAGCGAAGTCTTTTTCAGGTAATTGAAATTGGATTGTGTGCGCGGCATCATCAATCGATAGGGATTGGGGAACTGCTGGCCGTGTAATTTCATTAATAAAGGTACGCAGGTCATCCGAATAACGGATAATGTCGATCTTTTCCTGTTCCCCTAATGCTTTAAGAACGCATTTAATGCGTGAGCCGTGCGATCCGATGCACGCACCAACGGGATCAATGCTAGAATCGGGCGATGTAACGCAAATTTTGGTTCTATACCCAGGGTCTCTTACAATGGCTTTGATTTGAATACGTGCAGGGCGTCCATCTGCCGAAACGAGTTCTGGGATTTCGCGCTCTAATAATTTAATAACAAAGGCTGGTGCGGTACGGGATAATACCAATTCAGGACCATGAGGGGTTTCCTTGATGCTTTGTAATAAGCAATCAACGGGATCGCCGGGTTGGAATTTATCGGACCAAATAGCCTGTTTATGAAACAAGGTTCCTTCTGCTTTTCCGAAATCGATGATTAAATTCCCATGTTCGCTGTAGCGCATCACCCCTTGGATGATAGTGCCTACCCGATCTTGGAATTGTTCGTAAATATGCTCTTTTTCAAAACGACGAACGCTTTGGTTGATCATTTGACGAACCGTTTGCGCTGCAATACGTCCCAACGATTCTAATTTAAGCGGTTCTTCTATAATGTCCCCCAGTTTGGCTTTTGGGTGTTTCTTCAAAGCCTTACTGATATGTATTTCGATGTTGTCGTTAAGAACCGAATCTACGACTTTATACTGAGCATAGGCTTGTAAAACTCCGGTTTTTGGATCGATGTCTACACGAATTTCTTTCGCATCCTGATTGTCTTTCAGGGCAGCTTTTTTAATGGCATTAACAATCGCAGCGATCATGTCTTCGCGGCTAATACCTTTTTCGCGTTCCATGTATTCAAAAATGGGCAACAGATCGTCTTTCATAAAAACTATTGCCCTTACTCAATAAAATCAGACGCTATTTGTCAAACTTTCCCCAAGTAAGCCCAGATGAGCTTAAGAAAAGCGTTCAGCGGAGTGGGGTGGGAGAATGGATAGGGTGGATGAAAGGCAGCATTTTATTTTTCGCTTGCGGTTTTCAAAATAAAAGCTTTACGATACCTGCATCATTTGTAATGGTTTTCTGTTAAGAGCTATGAGTACTGTGAGTAAAGAAGAAAATACTGAAAGTAAAAAAGAACGCGTTAACGTATGGGAATTAACGTGGTTGGATGTGGAACAGCTCAAGCGATACACGACGGAATCAGGTAGAATTTTGCCGCGTCGTATTACGCGTTTAAGCGCTATGGAACAGCGTTATGTTACGAAGCTCATCAAACGGGCTCGTAATATGTTAGCGTTGCTGTAATCCTTTTATGCGGGCGCAGGTTGGGGTAAGTCCTAAAGAAGCAGCTGCGTGGTTGTCCAAAGGAGAACCGGTAGCATTGCCAACCGAAACCGTTTATGGGTTAGCCGCCCCTTTATCTGCGGTTGATACGATTAAGAAAATTTATACGCTCAAGCAGCGTCCTCAAGAAAATCCATTGATTGTTCACGTATTAGGCGTGGAACAGTTACGGTTGGTGGCTGAGGTTACCCCTTTGGTGTTGCGTTTGGTAAAGCATTTTTGGCCCGGTCCATTGACCTTGGTGTTAAAAAAAAAGCCTGTGTGCCAGCTTGCGTAACGGCAGGTCAACCGTCAGTGGCGGTGCGTTGCCCATCAGGTTCTTTATTTCGAGCAGTTATTGAGTTAATGGGAGAACCCTTGGTGGCCCCGAGCGCTAACCGTTTTCAGCAGGTTAGCCCTACATCGGCTCAGCATGTTGCGCAAGGAATGGGGGATGTAGTGGCCTACATACTCGATGGAGGTCCGTGTTCCTTTGGGTTGGAATCAACCATTCTTTCTTTGGTATCGGAAGAACAACCTACTTTGTTGCGCCAAGGACCCATCACCCAAGAGGCATTGGAGGCGTTTTTGGAGCGTCCTATCCAAACGCTTTCGTCCGTACCCGTTAATGGAGTGCATTTGTCTCCAGGACTTTATAAACGCCATTATAGCCCGAAAACCCTGCTGTATTTAGTGCGCCATTTAGAGCAATTTCAGGCGCCGATTGAGCTCCAAAAGACTTTTGAAGTGGGTGCTGCGCATGTGTTTTTATATCCACCGTGCCGTCCTTTGGCGTCCAATGAGTTTGTTTTGAGTCCCAAGAGGGATTTGTCGGAAGTGGCTGCCTCATTGTTTGATTGCTTGCAACGCTTGGATAACCAACAGTGGCAATCTATTTGGATGGAAAAGGCGCCAGATTCCGGTATAGGGAAAGCGATTAATGACCGCTTGTCACGTGCTGCTGTTCGGGATTTAAGCTGAAATAAAGTTGAATGGTGGCTGGGTGTTTACAAGGAAAACACCGTCTTATCGCTCCAGAATTGGCTTGACATCCTCTGGGGTTTTTGATTAATTATGCCTGCTCTTTGTTATTGAAGGATTTGAAAAATGCGCTTTTTCAACTTACTGGAATCTGAAGCGAGATGATAAATCCATATATTGTGCATCTATCACGTACTATTAGATTATCCTTGTATCTACTTCAATTATCTAGAAGAAAACGACTTTTAAGATAAATGCTTTGCACGGCTTGTTTATCATTTAAAAATAAATTTTCCAAAATAACATTTTTATTATCCATATACCGTTTAAATTGACAAGCTTTTTATTTAGCTAATCGATTGAATGAGTGGCAGAGATCGGGCTGGCAAAATGCAGTACCGATAGTGAAAGAGCTTTAACGGTTGTTAACGCGCATTGCCCTTTTAGGTTAAAGGGCATTTTATAGGTGTAGTATGGATATAAGAAGAATTTTTGTGTAAAATCCGGCTTCTCTACCAGAATTGGCTTGACGTCCTAGGCTTTTTGGGTTAAATTTCTTTTAGAAGAAGATCCTGAATCTGGTTGGCAAAGTTTTTGGTTTTATCTATTGAAACGCGATAGCAAGACCTTATAGGGTGTATAGATTTTATTACATTAGATGGTTCTTCTATTTTCGTCTTTTTGGGATGAGGTATATTTAAACAAATTGCCTGTAATAGACATAAATATTATACCTATATTTGTTTCCATGGCAAGCTTTATTATTTGTAAGTTGGGCTATATAAGGGTGTTGTTTAAGCGTTGGTATCAAATTTGTTTGACTCAAAAATATTTGTATATTATAATTAATGTAATCCCATTTTGAAGATAGCAATTAGATTTTTGGGGGTGGATTTTAGTTAGGTTGTATCGTTTTGTACAGAGTAACATTAGATCCAAAATCCCTATAAAGTGTGTCTATTTTCTTCATTTGGTTGCAATGCATACCGTAAGATTCTAGAGAGAAATCAATAAAACTTTCTGAAACGAATATGAAGATTTTCTGAAACGAACATGATTTTCTGCTTACATATTTTATAATAAGCGAATCTAAGCGGTTTGGCAAGCTTTTTGTGTGGTTTTCTTAAGTATTCAAGCGGGTTGCGCGTAGTATATTTATCGAGAACCATGCTCCAACAATAGGGAAGCATCGATTGTTAAATATATTGACGGAGGTATTATTTTTACTACTTAATATAGTTCTTAATAATAAATCTCGTGGAGGAGACCGGTCAGTTTTCAAAGCTTAGGGGAATCTTTTTTCCTGTACATGCTTATGAGCTCAAAAAAATCGTTCCTTTAGCCTGTATTTTATTCTTTTCGCTTTTTAACCATTATTGCCTCAAAAACATCAAGGATTCTTTGGTGGTAACGGCTGTGGGGGCGGAAGCAATTGCCTTTATCAAATTATTTTTGGTGCCGCCGGCAGCGATTTTATTCATGCTGGCGTATACCAAGATCAGCGATCGCTTGAAGAACGAGCATTTATACTATGCTACTTTGGGGTCGTTTGTTAGCTTTTTCGTCGTATTTGTATTGGTTTTGTACCCCCTCAAGCATTATGTGTGTCCATCGGCGGATAGCATTGCTCAGCTTCAAGCGCAATTCCCATCGTGTGGGTTGGCGTTTGCGATTATTGGGGTTTGGCCTTATGCGCTGTTCTTTATCTTTGCAGAGCTGTGGAGTACGTTTATTTTGTCGCTTTCGTTTTGGCAATTTATGAACCAAATTACGGAGTTGCAGGAAGCAAAGCGTATTTATGGGGTTTTGTTGTTGTTGGGGCAGGGAGCGGTAACGATTTCAGGAGGGGTTGGTTTTATCGCTTCAAATATCCGCGAAAAGGTGTCCTGTGCGGATCCTTGGCAAATAACGCTTTATTGGTTGATTGGATCGGTGACGGTAACCAGCGTTTTGTCGATGTGTATTTATCATTGGATTTATCGGCATGTTTTGACCGACAAACGCTTTTATAATAAGCCGGAATTGCCCGGATTTCACGTAAAAGACAAAAAGAAAAGTAGTCTTTGGAACAGTTTAAAGGTGGTTGTGCGTTCGCATTATGTTCGCTTGCTCATTTTCTTGGTGTTCTGTTACAGCGTCTGCGATAACATCTTGGAGAATTTCTGGAAGCATGCGGTTAAGGTTATTTATCCCAACATCAACGATTACAATACCTTTATGAGCGCGTACACGTTTATATACGGTGTACTTTCGATGGTTGTGGTGCTCATTACCGGCTACATATTCCGGCGATTCCAATGGGGAGTAGGGGCTATGCTAACTCCTATGGTTGTGTTAGTGGGAGGAGTTTGCTTATTTCTGTCGTTCTTGGGTGAACAGTTCTTATCGGGGAGCGTGGGAATGATGGCAGGGATTCAAACGACCATTGTGTATGTTGGATTGATAACGTTGGTGCTTGATAAAGGATTTAAAATGTCCTTTTTCGATATGAGCAAAGAGATGGCGTTTATCCCCTTGGATGATGAGCTCAAGGTAAAGGGTAAGGCAATTGCCGATGTATTTGGTTATCGCTTTGGAAAATCTTTTGGTTCGGGCTTGCAGGTTATTCTGTTGTCCTTGGTAAGTGCCTTATCGGGTGTTAAAGCAACCTACGAAAGCATTGCGATCTATGCGTTTGTGGTGTTTTTGACCTGTGCGACCGTGTGGGTTATTTCGGTGTTCCGGTTGAATCGCCAAATCCAAAGAAATCGAGAATTGTCCTAAAATGTTAACAAAAAAGGGAGGATGACCGAGTAATAAAGTTTGGCAAATGGTCATCGTTACGTTTTTTTAAGGTGTAAATGGTTCCATTGCAACAGCCTAAGTTGTTATTGTTAATCGGAGGGATAATGGCTCCGGTTGGTATTTTGTCAGCTCTGGCTTTATCGTCCGATCAACCGGTTGTGTATGACCATAAAACCCGTACGTCGATTGCCGAAGGTAATGCAGAATTGTTAAGCGATGATGCACGTTTACAAGCTGATCGCATTTGTTATGTAACGGAAAACGCTAAGGGATTGGCAGACGGAAGGGTGCGCCTGACGCATGCCTTAGGGCGTATTGCCAGTAATTCGGGGTTCTATTATGTGAATGATAAAACCTTTGCGGTGGATTCGTTTCGCATGGCTGCATTTGGCCATGGAGTGCGTGGGTCTTCGATGCATGGAACTCGGGATTGCGCGTATGCAAAAGATGTTGAAATCGATGTTCGTGGAGCGCAACGGGATTTGGCAGGGGTTCACATTCATGCCAAAGAAGTAGAAGTGCATCCGCACGATGCGATTTTGAAAAAAGCAACGGTCAAAATTGGTAAGATTCCGGTGTGGTATTTACCTACCTATCATCTTAAGGATCGGTCTAGCGAACAGAAGGATTATACGTGGAGTACCGAAGCAGAGGTGTTGAGCAGCAACCGGCATATACGCAATGATTTGGTGTTGAATTATGGGCGGATTCGTCCGGGAATCATGCTCGATTATTATCACAAACGCGGACCATTAGTGGGTGGTTTGCTTCGTTATGATACGCCTTATGGAAACGGTGGGGTTCGAGCGGCTGGATTGAATGACAAAAGCTATCGGAATCAACCGAATGTCAAAAGTAAACGTCATTGGTTTGAATGGCGGCATCAAGGGCACGTTGAAGACCGAGTGGATATAAGCGCTCAGGTTGAGTGGATGCGCGATAAAGAGGTAATTCGCGATGTGCGTCCCAATGAGAATGATGGAATGCGCCAACAGGCGGATAATTTTGCCGAAGCGGTTTATCGCGGCGATGAATTTGTGGCTAATGTGGTTACGCGGCACCAATTGAACCGCTTTCATACCGTTCAAGAACGTTTGCCGGAAGCCCGTTTTGAGTACTTACCGGTGCCGATTGGGGATAGTCCGCTTCATCATCAATTTGGCGGCGGGGTATCGCATGTTCGCGAACGCCGGTCGGGCGATAAGACCCGTCGTACCCTTAAACGCGGCGATCTGTATTATGGTTTATCGCTGCCGATGTCTGTTTCTAAGGCATGCACGATTACTCCATTGGCGAGTGGGCGTATGATTTCTTATGCTGGCTTAAACAATCCGGATAATAAGAGTACCTACACGCGTTATTTAGGGCAATTAGGAGCGGATGTGCGTTTTCATGCTTATGGGGATTACGCCTACAAAAACAAGTATTGGAATATTTACGACTTCCGTCATTTAATTCAGCCGGTCATTCAATACCGCTATATGCCGCATGGGCATCAAGGGCATGCGTTTGTTCCTGCTATCGATCGTGAGGTAGATGGGGGCGAAAATACGTGTTCGTTGAGCGAAATCGATCTGTTGAACCGGCGGGATATCGATGATATGAACGATATGCATTTAATGCGTTTCGGATTGGAGAATTTCTTATATGCCTTTGGCTGGGATGGCAATGAACGCGAATGGTTATCGGCGCATATTTACCAAGATGTACTGATGAAGCGCAATTGGGTCAATGGGCAGCAACAGCATCATTTGGGGGGTACCTGCACGAAGGTTGAATGGCGGCCTGCCGACTTTTTATCCTTTGATCAAAGTTTGTACTTCGATTTAGGCAATAAGCGCTTAAAATGGGCTAATACGGGGGTAACGTTCAAGGAAAGCGATTTGTGGGAATTTCGCATCGGTCATATTTACTTGAGGAATACAGGGGGTATTGAGCACCAATGTTCCTTTGGCGGAACCTATTACCTTAATTCCCGAAACCAATTGTTGGCTAATACGGTTCTTACCTTCAAGAAATTGGGTTTTGTATCGCAATCGTTTATGTGGAAAACGATTATTTCGCATCTTTGGTGGTTTAGCACGGAATGTAAGTGGGATAAATTGTATAAGTGGCAGCTGTTGTTTGGCTTGAATTTGAGTTCTTGGTAACAGCGCATCGGTCGCTACTTGATGCAATTTCGCTTGGTGTCGATAGGGAGGATATGTTAAAATACCATCGAATTTTTCCTTTTCAGGTTAGAGGGTAAACGATTAAAAGGCTATGCTATCGAATGTTTTTACAGCGCGCGTATTGAACCGTAGCCTTTTGTCTCAAGGATCAACGGAAAAACCGATTTATTGCATACGGTTTTCATGCCCCAAGGGCTATACATTTGAACCGGGCGATGTGGTCTTTGTGCATGCCAAAAACGACCCTAAGTGGGTGCAGCGAGCGTTATCGGTTTTAAAAGCTACTGGAAAAGAGCAGGTTACAGGCTCTAATGGAGCACAATGGAGCTTAGAAGAAGCTTTGTCGGAGCATTATGAGCTGCGTTTTAAAGCCAGTGTTTGGGAACAGGCGCCCTCCGAATTGAAGGATGATTTTTGGGGATGCTTAGCTTGGTATCAACAGCAGTCGATTGTGACCAATTTAGGCCGTTATTTATTGCCGATGCGTCCACGTGCTTATTCCATTGCATCGGCGCAAAAGTTAGCTCCTGATAGCTTGGATTTGGTGGTTACCTTGGTTACCTACCGAACGGTTGAAGGCGGTATCTGCGAGGGGCTTTCCAGTGGATTTTTGTGTAAACGGATTCAGGTGGGTGATGAAGTGCCTTTGCATATCATTGCTTCTAAGTTTCGGCTGCCAAAGGATGATTCGCGGCCGGTGATTATGGTGGGTCCAGGAACCGGTATTGCTCCCTTTAAAGCCTTTCTGGAGTATCGTAAGGCAGTCGGTGCATCGGGTCCCAATTGGTTGTTCTTTGGCGGCCGGCATCAGGCGAATGATTTTATCTTAAAGGATTTTTTGGAATCGTTGCAGGCGGATGGGATTTTAACCCGTTTGGATTTAGCGTTTTCGCGCGACCAAGAACATAAGGTGTACGTTCAACACCGTATGATGGAACATGCTAAGGAGCTATGGGATTGGTTCCGTCGGGGGGCGTATTTTTATATCTGCGGTGATGCTCGGGGAATGGCAAAGGATGTTGAAAGCACGTTATTGAGTATTATTCAGCAGGAAGAACGCTTGTCGTTAGCAGAAGCTCAAATTTACTTAAAGGATTTGCGACGCGAAAGCCGTTACCAAATGGATGTTTATGGGTGATCGTATTGCCTACGTTATTTATAACACTCCTCAGCAGGATAAAAACTTACTTTATTGGGGTCATTTTGATGCACCGGATCCATTTTTTGCGTTAAAAGTGGGCGAGCAAAAGTTGGCATTTGTATCGGAATTGGAATATGGCCGATGCAAGGCAAGCAGTACGTTTGACGAAGTTTTTTTGAGGTCTGATGTGCAAAAACGTTCTGCATTAGCCTATCCGCAGGGGACACCATGGTCTGCCTTTTTCCGGTATCTGCAGCAACAGTATGCGATTGATCGCTTTGTGGTTCCGAATGATTTTCCGGCAACGGTGTACGCTCAGTGTTATCAAACGGTGCCTTTGGGATTTGATGCTGCTGCGTTTGAAACCACGCGGGCGATTAAAAGTGCTTCGGAAATTGATGAAATCCGTAAGGCGTGTAAGGTTACAGCGGATATTTTGGAGTACGCCAAAAGTATTGTGCATCAAAGTACGGTTCGCAATCATCAACTGGAGTACGAAGGTTCTGTGTTAACGTCTGAACGGCTGCGGATGTTGATGGAACAGTATGGTTTTAATCACGGCGCGTGTGCAGAGGATACGATTGTAGCAGGGGGCGAACAAGCTGCGCAGCCGCATCATAGGGGCGAAGGGTCTTTGTACGAAGGTCAATTGATTGTGCTCGATTGTTTTCCTTATTTAAAGCAATCCGGTTATTATGGGGATATGACCCGAACGCTTGTGAAAGGACATGCAAATCCTGAACAGATGCGGATGTATCAATGCGTACGGGATTGTCAGCAGGCGTTGATTGAGCGTATACACTCAGGGGTATTAACATCGGATTTGATGCATTTTGCACTGGATTTTTTTGAGCGTGCTGGGTTTGGGTTGAAGCAAACAGCCCAAGGTTGTGAAGGGTTTATTCATAGCGTAGGTCATGGGCTAGGATTAGGGCTTCATGAATACCCATCCGTAGGTGCGCAAGCGATTACGTTGGAAGCGGGTATGGTGATTACGGTTGAACCGGGTTTGTACTTCCAAACTATCGGAGGGGTTCGTATTGAAGATGATGTGGTGGTAACCCCTACGGGCTGCGAACGGTTATCGGACTGCTCTTACGAGCTATGCGTGTAACGGGGGTAAAAGCTTGTTGTTTGTTGAGAAAAAGAGTAAAAGATGGATGTGAAAAAATGGCTCAGTCAATTTGGCGTAATTCTGGCGCTTTGTGTCAGTATTATCGTGGTCTGCGTTTTGCGTTGCTGTGGCTGGCAGAATATGCCCCTAACGCAAGATTTTGTGCAGGTATGTGAGCTCATCGGAAAAGTTTTTATGAACGGGCTCAAAATGCTCGTTGTGCCATTGATTGCGGTTTCCCTTATCTGTGGCATGATGGGGTTCGGATCGAAATCCGAATTTAAACGCTTGGGATTAAAAACCTTTTTGTTCTATTTTTTAAGCTGTTTTTCGGCTGTTTTGATTGGATTGTGCTTGGTCAATGGGTTGCGCCCAGGGTGCGTTGAAAAGGATTTGGCGGCTAAAATCCTAGGGCAAGCCAATGTGTTGCCTCAGCAGTTTATTCAATTGGCGCACATGGATTCTTCCCGTATATCGGACTTCTTTTTGCGCATTATCCCTTCCAACGTGATTCATGCGGCTTCGGATAATACCCAAATTTTGGGTATCATTACCTTTGCGTTGCTGTTTGGTTTCTTTGTCGGACGTTTACCTGAGGACTTACGGAAACCGCAATTGGTGTTTTGGGAAGGAATCCAGCATGTTTTGCGCGATATTACCCGCATTGTTATTGCATTTTCACCTATTGGGGTGTTTGGGTTGGTGACTCCCATCTTGCTGCATACCGGTATCGGGGTTATCCGCCCTCTGTTGTATTTTGTTATTACCGTGTTGCTTGGGTTTGCCCTGTATATGTTCGGTGTTTTGTATCTTTTGTTGCGCTTTGTCGGCAAAATAAAGCCTTGGGCGCATTATAAGGCCATGTTTCCGGTTATGTTGATGGCGTTTTCAACCTCCTCATCAGCAGCCGTTTTGCCTTTAGCTTTAGATAAAGTGGAAACCGTATCGAAGGTATCGCCGCGTATCGCACGCTTTACTTTGCCTTTGGGAATTACCATCAATATGTGCGGTACGGCGTTGTATGAATGCGTGGTGGTGCTATTCATTGCCCAGTTGTACCAAGTGACTCAGGGGATTCCTTTCGGGGTGCTCGATCAATGGATTGTGGTGCTGATGGCGTTATTAACGTCTGTTGGGGTTGCAGGAATTCCGGCGTCTGCCCTAATCGCGATTACCATGATTGTCAGCTCGGTTGGCTTACCAATCGAATCCATCGGGGTGATTTGGGTGGTCGAACGCTTATTGGATATGTTCCGTACGCTGGTTAATGTCTTTAATGATACCTGTGGAACGGTGATTATTGCGCGAACCGAAGGCGAAACCTTGGCGTATACGACGTCTCATTCTGCTTAACGTACGATGGTGACGGAACGAAAGCGATGCGTTGGTAAGGATCAATGGAGCGCATTAATCGAATCCTTCTTGGGTTATTTAGCGATTGAATGTGGTTTGTCGGCCAACACACAAGCTTCCTACCGTTATGATTTGCAGCAGTTTTGTGAGCTAACCGCAGGCGTTTCGGTAGAGCGTATCACCCCAGAGCATATTGACCAATGGCAGCAAGCGTTACTGTCGATGAGTCCAACCTCGCGCGCACGAAAATTGGCCTGTTTGCGGCGTTTTTTTAACTTTTTGTCTAAAAATGGGCAATTAAAAGCGAATCCAATGGCTCAGGCGGTTGCTCCTAAATGCACGCGTCCTTTGCCGCAAACCTTGTCAGTCAATGAGGTGGAAGCCTTGCAGAAAAGCATGAGTTTGGTAAGCCCTCAAGGGATGCGCAATCGCGCCATGATTTCCTTGATGTACGGCTGTGGGTTGCGTATTTCGGAGGTCTGCGGATTAACCTTGCAGGCGCTGTTCCTTGAGGAGGATGCGCTCAAAATTTACGGTAAAGGCAGCAAGGAGCGTTGGGTACCGTTGGGGTCAGTTGCGAAAGAGCATTTGCAGTATTATTTGGTTCATGGACGCCCGAAATTGTTGCGCCCCAAAAGCGGTAATTTTGTGTTTTTGACCCAACGCGGTACGCCCATTTCCCGCAAAACCCTTTGGTGCTATCTCAAAGCTTATGGGCAGGCGGTCGGCTTAGGTCATTCCGTCAAACCCCATGAGTTGCGCCATACCTTTGCAACGCATTTGCTGTGTAATGGCGCGGATTTACGCAGTATTCAGGCGATGCTGGGGCATAGCAATATTTCTACCACGCAAATTTATACGCACCTCAACCCAACGCAGTTGCGCGAAACCTACGACCGTTATCATACGCGCGCGTAAAAATAGCTTTAAATGAATCGACAACGGCTTTTATATTTGTAATATAACGCTGTTATGACGAATACAAATCGCGAATCAGAACGGGAAGAATTATACCGTACTATTTGGTCTATCGCAAATGACTGGCGGTGTAGTGTTGATGGTTGGGATTTCAAGCAGGATGTGTTAGGGATGCTTTTTTACCGGTATCTTTCAGAACGTTTAACGTATTACATAGAGCATGATAGGGCGCTGGAAGGTTGGTCTCAGGGAACCCAGGCGGTGGATGAAGAAACGCGTCAACGCATTATGGAAGTTCAGGGATATTTTATTCCTGCGGAACATCTATTTAAGAATGTGTTGAAGCAAGCGCACGAAGGATCGATTGATGATTTAGCTGAAACGCTGCAAACCATTTTTAATGCATTCGATGAATCGTGTAAAGAAAACTTCAAAAACTTATTTGATAGCATCGATGTTAGCAGCAAGCATTTGGGGAATAATCCAAAAGAGTGCAAGGCAAAGCTACTAAAAGTGATGCAAGCAGTAGCGGATATGCAATTGGAAGCAGGGCAAACCACCATTGATCTTTTTGGGGATGTCTATGAGTATTTAATGGGAATGTATGCTTCGAACGCTGGGAAAAGCGGGGGTGAATATTACACGCCGCCGGAAGTATCTGAGCTGCTTGTTCAATGCACACAAGTACATACGAAGACCATTAAAAATGTTTACGATCCAGCCTGCGGAAGCGGTTCTTTGTTGTTGAAATTTAAGAAGTTTATCCAAGATCCTTATGTGGAGTACTACGGACAAGAGCTCAATTTAACCACGTACAATCTGTGTCGTATCAACCTTCTTCTTCATGGAATCGGCTATGATAAATTCCAAATTTACCATGGGGATACCTTGACCGATGGGCACGCTTTCCTCAAAAAACAGTATGGGGGATTTAGTACCTGTTCCGAAGACGAGCAGGAGCTTCGCTTCGATGCGGTTGTTTCAAATCCACCCTATTCGATCAAATGGGCTGGAAAAGACGACCCAACCTTACAGGCAGATGAGCGTTTTCGGCTGCTGGTGCATTAGCACCAAAGAGCAATGCGGATTTCGCGTTTATTTTGCATGCGCTTTATTATTTAAAACAAACCGGAACAGCCGCGATTGTTTGTTTCCCTGGGATTTTTTACCGCGGGGGCGCCGAAAAGATCATTCGGTCGTATTTGTTGCGCATCAATGCTATCGATGCGGTCATTCAACTGCCTTCCAATCTGTTTTATGGGACGTCGATTGCAACCTGCATCTTGATTTTACGAAAGCATAAGGGCAATGAAAATCGCGTGCAATTTATCGATGCGAGCAGCGAATGTGTCAAAGTAACCAACAGCAATAAATTAGCGCCGGAAAACATCCAAACGATTTTGAACTTGTATCGGGAGCATACAGATCAACCCCATAAGTCTCGCTTGGTATCCCCTGAAGAGATTGAAGCGAAGGATTTTAACTTGTCAGTTTCGTCCTATGTAGAAAAACCCGATACGCGTGAAAAGGTGGATATTCGTGTGCTCAATAACCAGCTGGCGGAAATAGTTAAAAAAGAGACGGCATTGCGCGAAAAAATTGATGCAATTATAGCCGAGCTAGAAGGCGGAAACTAATCCCATGCATCCCTTGCAACAACTATTGCGGATGTATTGTCCGAACGGTGTGGAGTGGAGGGCATTGGGTGAGGTGTGCGTATCTCTGAAGAAAGAAACGTTAAAACAGCATGAAGTTTCAGCAGAACGAAATGAACGATACCCTTATCCTGTGGTAAATTCTAGCCGTGAATTTTACGGTTATTACGGACATTACAACAACGAAGGTAATGCGTTTTGTATTGCTGCGCGTGGGAATGCAGGCTTTGTAAGTTTTATAGCAGAACCTTTCTGGGCAGGGGGTTTGTGTTATCCGTATCGTTCTAGGAGCGATAATGAGCTTTTAACAAAATTCGTTTTTTATTACCTGAAAACGCAAGAGCAGCATATGATGGATACGTTTGTTGCGCATGGAAGTATCACTGCCATTAATAAAACAGATGTAGATGGTATTCCCATCCCTCTCCCGCCTCTGCCGATTCAAGAGGAGATTGTGCGTATTCTAGATACTTTTACGGAGCTTACACAGGAGCTTACACAGAGGCGCGCACAGTTTGCGTATTACCGCGATAAACTCCTGACCTTTGGCGGGAATGCCCACGGGTAAGGTTGGGGGAGCTTGGTATTTTTTCAAGCATTGGAGTAGATAAAAAAATAAGAGCTAACGAAAAAGCAGTGATACTGTTTAATTATATGGATGTATATCGTCATAAAAGGCTAGATGTATCTATTCCAAAGATGATGGTAACAGCATCCGAACGAAAAATTGCAGCTTGTACGGTTGAGGCAGGTGATTTGTTTATCACACCGACTTCAGAAACGCGTGATGATATTGGGCACGCAGCAGTTGCAATTGAAACGATAAAAAATGCTTGTTACAGCTATCACCTTATGCGTTTTCGTTTAAACGAAAAGAATCTTACAACAGCATTTTATTTGTGTTACCTCTTCGAGAGTTCGGATGTACAAAAACAGATTTATCAGCTAGCAACAGGTCTAACACGTTTTGGATTGTCAAAAAGTAAATTTGCTTCCATTCGCATCCCTCTCCCGCCTCTTTCCGAACAAGCGCGCATTGTGCGTATTCTAGATCGTTTTGATGCGCTTTGCAACGACCTTATTGATGGTCTTCCGGCGGAAATTGAGGGGCGTAAAAAGCAGTACGCCTACTATCGCGATCAATTGTTATCTTTTGAAAAACCCAAGTAAATCAGTATGTTAAAACACGTTTTGGAAAAAACACCTTTGGATGACGGTTTGGTTGCTTCAGAAAAGCCTTTCTCTTGGACTGTGCTAGCGTCTTTTGAGCCGAAACCGCGAACGGACACGGCCTATCAAAGCGAAGCGGAATTGGAAGCCACCTTTATTCAAGCTTTAAAAGATCTAGGGTATGAGTTCTTGAAGGTACACAACGAAGACGGTTTGAAAGCGAACCTTCGGAAGCAAATGGAGCGACTCAACACGCACAAAGAAGATGGACCGGAAGGTTTTCATTTTACGGATAGCGAATGGGAAAAATTTTACTCAGAAGTTTTAGCCAACAAGCGAGAAGGGGTAGTTGAAAAAACAGAGCGTTTTCAACAAAACCCAGAATGGGCATTAAAGCGCAAGGGTAAACTCTTTCGCAATCTCAAGCTGGTTGATAAAAAGTACATTAATGAAAATATCCTGCAAGTATTGCATCAGTACGAAGAGGAACATGAAGGGCGCAAATCACGTTACGATGTGACGATTTTACTCAATGGATTACCCGTGGTGCACATCGAGTTAAAGCGCCGTGGGAAAGGGGGAGAAGATAGCCTTCACGAAGCGTTCAACCAAATCAAACGTTATCAAGACACCAGTTTTTGGAGCGGCGATGGACTTTTCAATTGGGTGCAATTGTTTGTAATCTCCAATGGAACGCGCACGCGGTATTATTCCAACACCTTGCGTCTGGGCAAAATAAAATACGATCAAGCATCGCCAACCCGCACGCGCAAAAGTTTTGAATTTACCTTTCATTGGGCCGATCAAAAAAATCACCCCATTCATGATTTAGAAGATTTCACGCAAACATTTTTTAACCGCAATACGTTGTTGAACCTGCTACTTCGGTACTGCGTTTTTGATACCACTCAGGATTTGAAAATCCTGCGCCCTTATCAAATTGCAGCATGTGAAAAAATCCTGCAGCGCATTTGCATGGCAACCAGCTGTAAAACCATCGGAACGAAAAAAGCAGGTGGGTATATTTGGCACACAACCGGCAGCGGAAAAACATTGACGTCGTTTAAAACGGCGCAGCTCGCGAAAGATTTGCCCAGTATTGATAAAGTGCTGTTTGTTGTCGATCGCAAGGATCTCGATGCTCAAACAGTAGCAGAATACAATAAGTTTAAAAAAAACTGCGTCGCAGGGAGCGTTTCAACCGACGTTTTAAATCAACACCTCGAAGATAAAAGCACGAAAATCGTCGTTACGACGATTCAAAAATTGGGGCTCTTGATTAAAAGATACAAAACACATTCTGCTTACTCAAAACGGGTTGTTTTTATCTTCGACGAATGCCACCGCTCCCAATTTGGCGAGCTGCATCGGGGTATCCTGGATCGCTTTAAAGACCATATCTGCTTTGGTTTTACCGGAACCCCTATTTTTAAAGAAAATGCCTTTAAGGGAATGATAACAACCGAACAGGTTTTTGGTTCTTGTTTGCACACGTATACGATTGTAGACGCTATTCGCGATCAAAGCGTCCTAAAGTTCTTGTTCCAGCAATATCAAACCTTTGCACCCAAGGAGGCGATTAAAGATAAACGCGTTAGAGCTATCAATCGCGAAGAGGCGTATCAGGCACCCGAACGGATTAAGAACGTCGTACAAAAGATCTTAGAGGTCTTTGAAGATAAAACCAAGCGGGATAAAACTTATACCGTTTCAAACTCGAATGGAAAACAAGAAAAGGCGCGCGGGTTTAACGCACTTTTCGCTGTTGATTCTATCACCTCCGCGCGCCTTTATTACAAAGAGTTTAAAAACCAATTGCAAACAGCCAAAAGCTCATTGAAACTTGCAACCATCTTTACCTACCCTGCGAATGAAGACCCTGATCAGGACAATGGCAGTGAGTTTCAAGCAGAACGCATGGAACCTTCTGCGCGTGAAGCACTCGAAACAGCCATTCAGGATTACAACCGTACTTTTAATACCCAGTACGCTATTTCCGATTGTGATGGGTATCGCACCGATCTTGCTCGAAGAATTAAGAATGGGGAAGTCGATTTAACGCTTGTTGTAAACATCTTCTTAACCGGCTTCGATGCCCCACGGTTAAATACCCTTTTTGTAGATCGACCGCTTGTGTATCATGGCCTTATTCAAGCGTTTTCACGCACAAACCGCATTTTAAATGAGCACAAACAAGCAGGCAATATTGTATGCTTCCGCGATTTAAACAACGATTTATCCAACGCCCTTCGGTTGTTCGGTAATGCAGACACAGAACGCTTTGTGCTCATGCGATCGTTTAAGGATTATTACGAAGGGTATGAGGATGAAACCGGCCATCATTTGGGTTACCAAGAAATCATCCAAAAATTGAGAGCATTTTCACCCAAACAGGACATTGTGGGTGAACAAAAACAAAAAGAATTTATCGAACTTTTCAATACATTCTTAAAAACACACAGTTTTTTAATAACTTTCGATGAATTTACAGAAGAAAAGCGCCTCACCGAGGGGGAACGCCAAGATTACACATCGCTTTACATTACCCTCTATCAGCAATTTCAACAGGAACGCAAGGAAAATGCTGAAAGTATTAAAGAAGATGTGCTCTTTTCAATGGAATTGGTGCAAGAATTTGCTGTCGATATCGACTATATCCTTGCCCTCAACGATCAACAGCGTGCATCAAAAAATGAACCCGAATTCACTGACCATATCAATCGTATGATCGATTCCACCCCCTTCCTTCGCAATAAGAAAGACCTTATCTTAGAGTTTATAAAGCTTAAGAAATCTTCTCAAAAATGGCCATCTTTCGTTCGTGAGCAAAAAGAAAAAGCATTGAGTACCATCATCCGAGAAGCGCGCTTAGACCCTGAAAAAACAAAAGCATTTGTAGAAAATGCCTTCGAACGAGAAGAAGATTTAAGCCGCGAAGGCAGCGGATTTATAAATTGTTTACCAGCAGACCTCCAAAGCTTAAAAGATAGGGGCAATTTTGCGCGACAAGACGCCATTTGGAAACGTTTGAAAGAGTTTTTTGATAAGTTTTTCGGTTTAATAAAAACCGCACTTAAATAAAATGTTTTTAGTCAAAAAACCTTTCGAAATAAAACGCTATTAAATTTTTCTTGTTTGCAAAACACTCTTGACAAGGGTGGGATAGTTTGGGGAAATGAAACAAAAATTTTTTAGAAAAGATTATTCATGCCAAACCTTAAATCATCGAAAAAATCTGTTCGTAAGATAGCAAAATTAACGGCTAAAAATAAGGCCGAAAAGACACGGTTAAAGACCTACACGAAGTATTTAAAGGAAGCTCAGGAAGCAAAAAATTCCGATCAAATCAAAACTTTGGCGATTAAAGTGATGTCCTTAACCGATAAGGCTCGTAAACATGGGGTTTTGCATCGCAATAAAGCCAATCGTACGAAGAGCCGCTTGTCCGCACTTATTTTTAAGGCTAAATAAGCGAATTTTCCGGTCGATTGTTAAGAATAAATGAATAACATGAGGTTGCTAAAATCTATTGCATGGGTATTGGTTGGGCTATTCCAAATGGGAGCCTTACAAGCAGCAACCATTAATGCGTTAGCAGATGCAGCAAGAGCGGAAGTCGCTGACAAGGTTAAAGAGAAGCAAGAGGTAGAAAAGGCTTTGGCAGCCGCTGAACAAAAGCCTGCACAGCCGCAGCCAGTTGAGCAGGAAGTGCCTGAAATGCCTGCAAAAGCAACTGCGCCGGTTGATTCATTTGCGATAAAAGCTGCTCAGGTTAACGATAAGATTATTCTTTGTAATGAGGTGTATGACCGCATGAATGCTTGGAATGTGTCGTACGCTAAGGCATTGGATAGCTTGATCGAAGCGCAGCTCGTTTTACAGTATTTCGAAAAGAACAAAGGAAAGATTCCTGAAGCCCATGTTGAGTTGGAACTAGAAGGAATCGAGGAGAAGAATTTCAGAGGAGATCGCAGCCGTTTGCATCAAGCATTGAGCAGCGAAGGGCAATCCTTGTATGGCATTAAAACAAACATCCGTAATTCCATTATTATTGATGTTGTGCGCGGACAAATTATGCGCGAAGGAACCCATGTGGCGCCTAATAAGATTCGCCGGTATTATGATACCCATTTGGATCAATTTAAAGTGAATGCGCGCTACTGCATTCAACACAGTGGATTTAAAGATTCTGACAGTATCCAAACGGATAGCGGAGAAATGACCAAGGGGAATTACTTCCGGAAATTGTTGATGAAGAAGATGGCGCTGGATAAGATGCAAAAGCTTTTAGATAGCTTTAAGAACAAGCCGGTTTGGTATGATGAAACGGAACTTGATCCGGAGCTATGCAAATTACCCGTTGGGGGTCATACGCAGTATCAAAAGAGTGGCGATCTGTGGGTGGTTAGTACGCTGGTAGATAAGCAAGAAGCTCATGTAAAAGCTTATACGGATGTTTATAGCGAAATTGATCGTTATTTAAAGCGGCAAAGTGGACAAAAGCGTTATCGTGAATTCGTAGAACAGTTGCGCAACAACGCTTCGATTGAAATTTACCCGCAGCCTGCTCATTAAACGATTGTTTTTTTAGGGGCTGTTTAATCAAAAGAGGTTCGCGAAATACTCATTAGATCGCGTTTCTTAGGTATTTTAAGATTGACTAATAAAAATAATTTTAGATAATAAACTTATTAGTCCTCTGAAATTTCTATCCAAAAAGATTATAATAGAGGACGGACTACCTGTCAATCTTTTAGTTTGAATGCGTACGAGCATTTTAGTATTAAGGCGCTAAGCATTGAGATGATTAGGGGGTTAGCTTAGCGAACGAGCATACCTAGGTAAGCTGATTGGTATGTTTTAAGTTTTGTTGAATTTAAAGACGGCGATATCGCCTTCTTGGAATACGTAATCTTTACCTTCTAAACGAATCTTTCCCTTATCCCGTGCGCCTAAAAATCCATTGTAGGCAATAAAGTCTTCGTAGGATAGGATTTCAGCCTTGATAAATCCTTTTTGGAAATCGGTATGAATAATACCGGCGCATTCTGGGGCTTTCATGCCGAGTTTAAAAGTCCAAGCGCGTACTTCTTTAGGCCCTGCTGTAAAATAAGAGGCAAGCCCCAAGAGGTGATAGGCGCTTTGAATCAATTGCTGAGCACCGCTGTTTTTTACCCCTAACTCTTGAAGGTATTGAGCGGCTTCATCGGGCGCCAGTGATTGCAAATCTGATTCTAGCTTACCGGATATGAAACAAAGGCTATTGGGATCCTTTATATACGCTTGCAGCTGACGTACATGCGGATTGGCGTTCAAATCTTGCAAATCAGATTCAGCCACATTACCGACGTATAGGGTCGGTTTTTGGGTCAGCAAACAGAAGGATTTAATATATTCTGTTTCTTCTGGATCTAACGGTAAGGTACGCGCCGGTTGACCCGCATTTAAATGCTCATTTAGTTTTTTGAGTAATTCGAGCGTTTTTTTAGCCACCTTATCGTTCGATTTGGCTTTTTTCTCCCATGAATCGAGCTGTTTTTGAATGGATTGAAGGTCGGCGAGCAAAAGTTCGGTCTGTATCACTTCAATATCGCGGACAGGATCAATGGAGTCTAGGGTATGCGTTATGTTGGAGTCTTCAAAACAACGAACAACTTGGACAATCGCATGGGTTTCGCGGATATGAGCTAAAAATTTGTTACCGAGGCCTTCTCCTTGGCTGGCTCCTTTAACCAAACCTGCTATGTCCACTAATTCAATAGCGGCTGGGACGATTTTTTCGGTATGAACCAACCGTGCTAATTCGCCCAAACGATCATCCGGAACGGTTACAGTTCCCACATTTGGTTCAATCGTACAAAATGGATAATTAGCGGCTTCTGCGTTATAACCCTTTGTGATGGCGTTGAACAAGGTGCTTTTGCCAACGTTCGGTAGACCAACAATCCCTACACTTAACATAATCAACCTTAGCGTAGAGATTGCGGGGGAAAAGGAAATATAAAAAATTATAATTCTAAGGCTTTGTACGCTAAGGGATTTTTGTCCGGTTCATGTTCCACAATGTAAAACACAGTGCCGTTTTGCGCGGGAACAACCGTTGCTCTTTGAGGAATTTCCAGCTGTTGGTCGGATACAGGATAGGTTTGGTTCGAGCGCTTATCACGTAACGTTGCTGTAAAACGGTTTGGAATCGACGTATAGCAGTTGAGTTTGAGTGTATAACACACGCCGCTCGTTGAGCTTTTAACCTCAAGGGAATCGCTATCCTTTAGGTAACGAAGCAAGGTGATATCCTTATAAGTTTCCTTAAGCGATAGCATACCTACCGAACCATCATCGGATTTGATAATAAATTGCGTACCTTTGAGTCCCGCAATGCATCCCTGATAGCGATAGGGATAATGAGCCGGCTGAAAGTCTTCTAGAACAAAGTGCTGTTGATTTTTATAGGTTTTAAGGGCGTCGAAAAGGTCGTCAGCGTGTAAATTCGGATAACCTAAGACCATTAGAGCCAAAATGAAATAGCGGCGGTATTGGTTGAAGTGCTTCATAACATTAGTCGGTTGAAGTTAACTCCCACTCAAACGTGGGTTGTTTTTCAGGGGTATTAGGGTCCCAAGTTTGGTGAATTTGCAAACGAACACTGTTTTTGAATTCCCCTAAATCAATTCCTAATTCTTGGCAACGGGTTGCGGTAAGCCCTAAGTGGTTAACATGGAGCGTTGCGATTACTAAATAACCAGCCAAACTGGCGTAAAAAGCGGCTTGGGCACTTTGTTTATCACGCACCTCACCCACCATCACCACATCGGGATCTTGCCGCAGAATGCACTTAAGCGCTTCATCAAAGGTATAACCAATCGATTCCTTGATCTCCGTTTGTACCCAATCATCCTGAATGGCTTCAATCGGATCTTCTATCGAGATAACCTGTTTCCCTTGCCGCGACAAAAATTGCCCTAGGGTATAGAGCGTGGTGGTTTTACCGCTGCCGGTTGTTCCGGAAATGAGGATCATTCCATTGCGCCATTGGGGCAGCGATTGGGTTAACAACTGTAATAATTCTGGTGGGAGCGCTAACCGCTGGAGGTCGAACGAAAAAAGTGATGGGTTGAAGAGACGCAGGTTGATGGTTTGCGAATGTGCAGTAGATAAGTAAGATACGCGGCAAAAATACGATTGGTTGTGGTCGGTATAGCGGCAATGCCCTTCCTGTTGATTAACGCTTTCGTTCGGCGTCAGGTTGCTGATGGCCAACAAACTGCGGATGTAGGTGAGCCCTTGCTTAAATTCCAACGGTTTGGGTTCAGTTAACGTACGTTGGCAGCGAAATTGTAGGGTAGCGTTGGGAGGACTTAGGTTGATGAAAATATCGGAGGCTTTTAATTGAAGAGCCTCTTGAAATAACGGTTTAATGGGCAATGTGGGGGCGGGACCTTCCGTTTGATTTTCTAAAAAAGACGACTTTTCTGCCAAAACCCAATGGCAATCGGTTGCCCATTCGAGCGCTTGTAAATCTTGCACCTGAATCCCCTTAGGTGCGTATAAAACATAAGTATTATCCCCAACGGATTGATAATGAAATCCCAGTTGGTTTAGCAAAAGGAATGCATCCTTAGCCTGATGGGGCTTAAGATGCGTAAAACTTTGTCCTAAATTATGCCGTCTTATGGCACTGCGAACATGAACTACCGCAGCCTTTAGAGCAGTTCGAACAGGATGAGTTGCCTTTGAAATCCGTTTCATAAAACCCAGTGCCTTTAAAGATAAACCCTGCTCCGGTTCCCCATTGCTTTTTTAATGTTGGTTTCTTACATTTGGGGCATATCGTTTTAGGTGCCTCAGACATGGAATGACTTATTTCCAACCGTTCGTTACACGCTTTGCAGATATAATCGTAAGTAGGCATAATCCTATTAATGCAGTACCATTGGGCGAAGTTGCAAGTTTAAAATGCCCTGTGTTGTTTACGTTAGCTAAGAGAGGCTAAAATGGCTTGAATCCATCGTTTATGCGGGCCGCTCAATGGGTATTGGTTGAGCGCTTGGATCGGAAGCCATTGAGCCTTCCATTGATGAATGACCTTGGTCGGTAGTGGGGTAGAGGGAGGCAGGCGGTAGAGCGTTTCGGTATAAGTTGTGTTACCGATGCGGCGTTTTCCGGTAAAAATGGGCTGTAATTCCGGTAATTGGGTGCGCTGCTCAGGACTTAACTCAGGCAGTTCGAGCAAGGTTACCGAGGTGCGGGTTGCAATCGTAGAAGGGGCTAATAATAGGGCGTTGGTGTTAAGATGCCACAAGCGGTGTTTTTGCTTTTGAAGCTCCTTTGTCTTAAGAAACTGCGGGCAAGCGCTTTGGGTATGGTGCTTAAAAGCTTGGCAATCAACGCGTAAGGGGCATTGGGGACACAAAGGATGCGTTTTGGTACAAACGGTAGCGCCGCATTCCATCAGAGCTTCGTTAAATACTCCTGGGTGGGTTTTGTCGAAATACCGTTGTAAATAAGGTTGTACCCAAGTGCGAGCAGTTGCTTGGCTCGTAAACACTTCTGAGTGGTTGAGCAAGCGTGCTAACACACGGATAACGTTGCCATCGATGGTCATGACGGGTTCGTTGAACGCAATGCTGGCAATGGCTGCGGCTGTGTAAGGTCCTATGCCGGTACAGGTCAGTAATTCTGCATAGGTGGTTATGGGTCGATGGATAAAGGTTTGCGCAAACGCATGCAGGTGCTTTGCCCGTGTATAGTATCCGAGCCCCGACCATAAGGCTAAAACGGAGGTCAGAGGAGCTTGTGCTAACGCTTGGAAGGATGGAAATTCCTGCATCCATCGTTCAAAATAAGGCAGCATGGTTTTAATTTGGGTTTGCTGCAGCATAAATTCCGACACAACGGTTTTATAGACGGATGGATTTTGACGCCACGGCAAGCGGCGTGCGTGTTGCTTAAACCAAGCGATTAGGTTGGTAGTAGCGGGATTCTGCATTTACCACAACATTCCGTTGAATCCATACGCATGGACTCCCGTAGGAACTGCCTGTTGCATGGTTTGAATGGGTTCGCCTGTGTGGTAATCCACTAAGACTTCTTGTGCATTGGTACAAAATTTAGCATGGCCGTCCAAGAATACGATGATTCCGCCGCTAGCTCCATAGGGGCTTTCAGATGACCAAGTGCCATCAATTTGCAGGCCTTTTGAAAACAAAATGGGGGTGGTATCCGCTGAGCCATCGGATGGAATAGGGTATAAGAAGATGTAATCGCTGTGCTGGAGATTGCCTAAATCATGGCCTTCCTTATCCACAACCGCCAAATTTTTTCGGGCGCGTAGATTGGAGCAATAATAGCGGATGTTGTTTAAATGATGCCGATAAGCCAGTTCGAAAATCAACGGTTTGCTGCTGGTAATAGGTTGATCATCGGGCATACTATGCGCTCCCCAAACTTCACTATAGATAAGCGCCACTTGATGAACATTTTGTAGGTCGATGGAAATGTACGCCTTTCGCAGGATTTTGTTTCCCAGAGGAAAGAGGCTCGACATCAAAATTCCTATGATAGATAGCACAATCATAAGCTCGGTGAGCGTAAATCCAAAACACTTTTGTAGTCCTTTGCAGTAGGGAATGCGTACGGTAGTACTTTTGTTGGATTGTCTTACCGAGAATTTCTTAACTATCATGATAGAAGAAACCTTCTCTTTTATGAATGCTGAGAATTTTTTAGAAATCAAGCGCATTTCTTGCCTATCAGCAAAGGAAGCTTTTCAAAGGCTCATGGATTCTGTGCATCGTGGAATGAGGATTGTGGTTCCGGATGAGGCTTTTCGAAAGCAGTTCCTTGCAACTTACCCATCGGATGAGTTAGGAGCAACGGTATCGATTGATACGCCACAGTCGCTAGGCAAGGCGTTGTATGGGATGGATTATGAGGCATGGGCTGCTTGGGATGAGCATTATCATGGGGGTAAAGACCCTGCGTTGTTCGATTTGTTTAAAAACAACGCTCCTTGGAAGGAAGCATTCGAGCAGTATGTGAGGCAGCATCAGCATGAAGGGGAAGCTCAAACAGCAGCGATTCAACCCACAGGATGCGTTTTGTTCGGTTATTTTTCAGAAAAAAATCTCAAGACAGTAGTTCAACGGTTTTCGGGTGTTTTTACCGAATGGGTTTATATTGAACGGAAATTAGAGCCTGATGCGCCAGCAATTCCCTTATCCGCTGAACCGATTGCAAGCGATGGGCTTGGTTATGCTTGGATGATGCACAACACGCAATCCAATCAGCAGATGATTATCGGTTCGCAAAGTCCTGAGGTGGTCGACCTAACGCCTTTAAGACAAACCCCATTGCCGCTTTTGATGAGCGCTTGGCTGGATTGGCAGGAATATGGGAGCGTGAATCACTTTAGGATTTATCTACGGGAGTGGGGAAAACAATCGACAGGGGAAGATTGCAATCAATGGCAGAAGGATTTAGAGCAAGCATCGGGCTTATATCATCAGTTTTCACATGCAAAAGCGTGGCTTTTAAGAAACGCCAAGGATTGGATTAAGCAGTTTGAATGGATTGAAAGTCCGCTTGATGGATCAGTAGGA
>JAKSVZ010000005.1 GCA_024407725.1 Opitutales bacterium | reverse complement strand
TTGAATGGCCGAAGACAAATAGCCTTATTTTAAGCGATAAAGATAAAACTCATCCACTTTTTGTTATGTTGTCCGATTTCATTATCAATCTATGAAATGTAAAATTTGTGATCATACGGTAACACCAATTCATTCATTTGGTCAGATGCCGATTGCTAATGCTTTTTTAACAGAAGACCAATTTAGTAACGAATATTTTTTTGAGTTGGCTGTTGGGTTTTGTGAACATTGCAAAAGCTTCCAATTGCTTTATTTACCTGAAGATAACCAGTTGTTTCATGACCATTATACCTTTCAAACTTCGGGTTCAAAGGTAATGACCAAACATTTTGAAGCAATGGCTCAATCGTACTGTGAGCATTGGTTAAAACAAAAGGCTAATCCATTTATCGTTGAGCTTGGAAGCAATGATGGCAGTATGTTATGCCATATTGCTGCAAAGAATATACGTCATTTAGGGATAGAACCTTCTGCCAATGTAGCAGAAATTGCTATGAATCGAGGGGTTCAGACTGAAGTGACATTATTTAATAGCACAAGTGCTCAAGCTATTGCCAATCAATGCGGTAAGGCGGATTTAATTTCGGTTGCAAATGTCCACTTTGGCAATATGAACGATGTGGCGCTTGGTGTTAAGCATTTGTTAAAACAGGATGGCGTATTCGTGTTTGAGGATCCTTATTTAGGGAATGTTATTACCCAGATAGCTTACGATCAAATTTATGATGAGCATCGTTACCTTTTTAGCTTTAATTCGATAAAGTTTATTTTCGAACAAGTGGGTATGGAGCTGTTCCATATTGAAACTTATCCAACCTATGGTGGTTCGATTCGTTATTTTATTGGATTTAAGGGTCAACACCCGATAGAGCAAAGTGCTTTGCAATTTGAAGCGAAGGAAAATAACGAGTTGAAGCTGAATCAATTGGAAACGTATTTGAATTTCGCTAAACAATGTGAACAGCATAAAGCGCATACCATTCGTTTACTAAGTGATTTAAAAGCTCAACATAAACGTATTGTTGGGTATGGAGCTCCTGCAAAAAGTACTACTGTGCTTAATTACTGTGGTATAGGGATCGAAACTATTAATTGCATCTATGATTCGGCGCCTTTGAAACGAGGAAGATTTAGCCCCGGTAAGCATGTTCCTGTACGCGCTTTTGATAATGATTGGGCTAAGGATGCTGATTATGCGTTATTATTCATTTGGAATTATGCGCAAGATATATTTGCAAAAGAGCCTCAGTTTAAGCAAGCGGGTAAGCAATGGATTATGCTCGTTCCTGAAATAAAGGTTTTATAGTTTTGTTTAACTATTCTACCTTTTTTCATCCTAACGTATCGATCATCCAACAATCTGATGGACTTTTAGCTGTTTATAAGCCCGTTGGGGTTTTGTCGCATCCTAATAAAGATGGGGTGTGTAATAACAGTTTAATGGTCGCCCCTTATGATTTTCAGGAGGAAGCTTACCAATGCAATGATCATCCTATCTATTTATTGAATCGATTAGATAGCCCTACATCTGGCTTGGTGTTATTGTGTTCAGAGCTAAAGCTTGCGCAAAAAATCCGTATGCTATTTAGGGATCGCAAAGTATATAAAGCGTATTATGCGCTGGTAAAAGGAGCAGTTCCGAAACAGATGTTTTGGGAAGATCAACTGGAGGTTGTTAAGGCTTCTAAAACGCAGCAGCACTTAAGAGCTCGCTGTGTGCCGCACAAAGGGATAACTGCCAAAACGCAAGTCACTTGGTTAGAAACCTTACGTTTTGAGCAGGATGTTATCAGCTTGGTACGGTTAAGACCCATTACCGGTCGCACGCATCAACTGCGTATCCAATGTGCAACGCATGGCTTTCCGATTTTAGGGGATAAAACCTACGGTCAGTTCAATTGGAATCGTAGGTTACAGGCGCAGCGTCTCTATTTACACGCAGCGGAAATTAAAATTGATGAATTGCACTTTGAAGCTTACTGCGAGCCTGATTTTGCTCCGTTTCAGCTTTCAGGATTCCGGCGTAACCACCGCTGAAACAGCAAAAGACCGGTAACCGTGATTGCGTGGCAAAAAGTACCGTCATCTAGCGCGTTGTCTAGTTGATTTACCGGCAATAAGTAGGTTGCTAAATCCTCGGTTGGGTCAAAACACGTATCGTGGCTTTTTTGGCAATTGCGAATTAAGTAATAAAATGCATGAGCCGTACCTAAAGCTGGATTGCCGAAACCCGACCATAATAATACGGGCTTATCACCGGTGTATCCGCTTTCTTCCCTTAATTCGCGTTCTGCAGCAACAATTGGCTGTTCGCCCAGCTCAATGGAACCGCCAGGTACCTCTAACGTTAATCCTTTGTTGCCCGGACGGAATTGGCTAACCAGTACGAGGTTATTATCCTTCGTAACTGCAAGACACTGAACAAAATCTTTTGCATCGATAATGTTAAAGTCAATCGACTGCGATCCTCTATGAGCTTTGCGGGATATTACTGATCCAAAATAATAATCTCGTGATAGTACTTCTTCGCTATCCAATTGCCATCCGCTGGGATTTTTGCGGTCCCAAGTCCATCGTTCTTGATTAGTCATTGCGTCTTTGTGAAAGCATTAAATAGTACATGAGCTGACCCAATGAAGCAATAAAGGCTGCTACATAGGTAAACGCAGCTGCATTGAGGGTTTCGCACACACCGACTGACTCGTTTGAATCGATGATGGATAAGTTCAATAGCAACTTTTTTGCGCGCGCACTTGCATCAAATTCCACCGGCAGGGTTATCAATTGAAACACCGTTAAAATCAGATAAATAAAAACCGCCAGCTTAATGAGTCCAAATAAGTTCATTAAAAAACCGCCCATCAAAACAAAGGGCAAGATCTGACAAGAAAAGTTGGTAATAGGGATAAGCGCCGAACGTAACTTGAGGGGTTTATAGGCTTCTTTATGTTGAATGGCGTGCCCAGCTTCGTGAGCGGCTACTCCTAAAGCTGCCAAGGAAGTACCATTGTAGTTATCTCTGCTTAAGGCTAAACGTCGATGAACTGGGTCGTAGTGATCGGTTAACTTTCCTTCGATGCACACAATTTCTACATCATGAATTCCAGCTTGTTCCATTACCGCTGCAGCCGCATCAACACCGCGTAAACCTTTGGATGAGCGTACTTGCGACCACTGAGTGTATTTAGAATGAATTTTTATTTGTGCCCAAATACCAATCAATAACGGGAACAGGATTAATGTGAAATAAGCTTCCATGGGAGATTTATCCTATTTGCCCATTAAAATACCGATTTCCCTCCGTTAAAGCAAGCGATTTCACCGATAAAAAAATATAAAAATTTTTGTTGACGGGGTGGTGCAAAGTGGTTGGTTTAGGTGTAAAATATATTCAAAGTGGTGAAATAATATAGGGGGTAGATGAGTACCTTGAGCCATATTTTTGTGGGTGAATTTTCGCATCAAGTAGATGCGAAGAACCGGTTATTTGTGCCTGCAAAGTGGCGTTCAGACGACGAAACTAATTTTTTAGCCCTCCCCAATCCGATAGGGTGTATTACGTTGTATCCGCCCAAAATGATTGCGCGTCTCGAAGAAAAGGTAGCCGAGATAAGTTTGGGAGATATTAAAGGGCAAAAGGTATTGTCGAAGCTGTTTTCTCAAGCTGATACCTTCGTATGTGACAAACAAGGGCGTATTACGTTATCCGAAAAACTGATTATCCATGCGGATATTCAAAAAGATGCGTTATGGGTAGGTAGTTACGTTACGTGTAATATTTGGAATCCTGAGCGTTATAGCGCTTACAACACGAGCTCATTTGATGAGAACAATGAAATGAGCCGTTTGTTGCAACAATTAGGGTTATAAAAGTTATGGAAGGTCATATTCCAGTTTTATGCCAAAGTATTCTCCGGTTTTTTCAGGGGCAGCAGGGCGTGTTACTGGATGGAACGTTCGGTGGGGGAGGGCATAGCCAAGCTTTACTGGAAACCAATCCTGACTTATCCATCGTTGCGCTTGATCAAGATCCAGAAGCGAAAAGTCGGTCGGTTGCCTTAAAACAACGCTTTGGTAATCGTTTTACGTTTCATGGAATTAATTTTTCAGAGCTAGGAACCCTACAGTTATCCTTTACCGGCATACTGTTTGATTTAGGGCTATCTTCCTTTCAGTTAGATTGTGCACAACGAGGATTTTCGTTTTCCAAAAATGGTCCGTTGGATATGCGCATGAATCCCGACAAAGGTATTTCGGCGCAAGATTTTTTGCATCAAGCGACCAAGGAAGAGCTTACTCAAGCCATTCGGGATTATGGGGAAGAGCCTCAATGGCGGTCGGTTGTTGAAGGAGTGTTGCGTTATCGGGATAACGAAGCGTGGAACACTACCACCGAATGGGTTCAGTTTTTAGAAGAAAAAACGACGTTATATCGCTCGAAAAAGCCTGGAATTCACTTTGCAACGCGTGTATTCCAAGGGCTGCGCATTTGGGTTAATCAGGAATTGAAACATTTACAAGTTGGGTTAACCGCAGGGTTTCAGGCACTTACATCCAATGGATTATTTGCTGTTATCTCTTTTCATTCTTTAGAAGACCGCATGGTGAAAAAGCAATTTAACGAATGGTGTGGTCGGAGTATTGATCGCAATGATGCTCGCCCTCAACAATTGAAGGTTGTTCAGGCGCAACGGGTTACGACCAAGCCGATACAAGCATCGGAAGAGGAAATTGCATCTAATCCACGTTCTCGCTCAGCAAAACTCAGAATTATTAGGAAGCTATGAATTCATTAAAAAGAAGATACGGATTTATTATTGTACCTATTTTATTTTTTATCTGCGTCTTAGGATTAATGATTATCCGTTGTGCGTGCAATGGGTATAAATCCCAAAATGCTCAATTGGAACGTACGCTGTTAAGTTTGCGCGTTGAGGATAATCGTGGGGATGTATGCATTGCCCATTTATACCAAAAACAGGCTCATTTGCCGTTATACGCTACGGATCGAATGCTTTATTTAAACCCGCAACAACGTCAGTTGGATGCACGTATGCTTGCTTATAACCGATAATCTTGCCTGTGATTAAATCCCGCTATCGTTTTTTGGTCGGAATCTTCATTGTGGGATTTTTGGCGCTCAGCATTCGCCTGTTTTATTTAGGTGAATATGGCAGAATTGATGCTAATTTGACCCAGCAAAGCCGTCAACGCATCCAAACGGAAACCGCCTTTCGCGGTAGTATTATCGACTGTAAAGGTCGGTGTTTGGCGAATCAATTAGCGGTTTATGAGGTTGGGGTTGATTTAACGCAAGTTCGTAAAGAAGATGAGGGTAAATTGGGAATCTTGGCGGACATTTTAAGCGCCCCTGTTGATAAGCTCCAAGCCTTGTGGAAGGTTCCTTCTAAGAAGCGATGGGTGTCTCTTGCGAAAAACATAAAGGAGCCGAGTTATAAAAAAATTCAAGAACTAGGGATAAAAGGAGTGTATGGGAACAAGGTTTTGCAACGGTATTACTTACATTCGCCCAGTTTAAGCTATATTGTTGGTTTCCTTAACAAGGACAATCAACCGGTATGTGGCATCGAAAAGATGATGCAATTTTACCTGAAAGGGCAGGGGGGGTATTTAACCTACGAGGTTAATGGGAAACGCGAAGTATTGCCGGTTGGTCGTTGTAAGCAGTTGAATTGCAACAATGGCTGTACGGTTGAATTGACTATTGATGACCGTCTACAAAGTTTAATTGAAGCTATATTGGTTGAGGCGAAGGAGAAGTATCATGCGATATCGGCGCAAGCGTTGGTTACGCATCCTTATACCGGCGAAGTAATTGCGTTCGTCAATGTACCGTATTTCGATTCCAATCATTATAATCGTTATCCAATTGAGCGCTTAACCAATCGTTCGGTGGTAAATTTATTTGAACCGGGTTCGACCTATAAAAGTATTACCATCAGCGCGGCCTTAGACTGTGGTGCTATCAATACAACCGAGCAGTTCGATTGCAGTTTATCGAGCGCATTTTACAAAGGGAAAAAGCGTAACTTGCCCCATGATTGGAGACCCTTCAATCAACGCATGCGGGTCGATGAGGTATTATCCCATTCGAGCAATCGAGGAGCGGCGCAAATTGCATTTAAATTGGGGGAAGAACGCCTATACGAGTACGGTAGAAAATTTGGTTTTGGTCAAAGTACTCAGTCGGGCTTCGAAGGCGAAACCAATGGAATTTTTAAACCAGTTGAGCAATGGGATGGGTTAACGATTACGCGTTTACCCGCAGGACACGGAATGGCATGTACCATTTTGCAACTTCATTATGCCGTGAGTGCGATTGCCAATGGGGGTAAGTTAATGTATCCGCAGTTTATACGGCGTATTTACGATCAGGATGGGGATATTGTGCAAACCTTTGAGCCAAAAGTGCGTCGTGAAGTCATTAAACCATCCACCTCAAAGTTGATGTGCCAAATGTTGTTGTCGGACAATACCTCAAAAGCATTTATTAAAAACTACCATGTGGCTTCCAAAACGGGAACAGCGCAAAAAATTATTAATGGGCGCTATTCGCATTCGGAATACGTATCCTCCATTACTGGTTTTTTCCCCAACACAAATCCTCGGGTGCATATAACCGTTGTTTTGGATAATCCTCATATTCCGGTTGGGGTACCGTATGGGGCAGTTACCGCAGGCCCAGTTTTTAGGAAAATTGCTCAAACCATTATTGCTTATTGGGGAATGGAACCCATGCCCACTGCCTTATGAACCCGCTTCCCCACATACAAACTGAATTTTTAACCTTTCCGCACTTATTGCATATGTCTGATAGTATTACCAATTTAAAAACCTTACTGAATGCAATCGAAATCAAGAAGTACGTAGGCCCAAAGAAGGATCCTATGATCACCAATATCAGTTTGCATAGTAAATGCGTGGGCTCCAATGGTATGTTTTTCGCCATTCATGGTCATAAGCAAAGTGGCGAGGATTTCGTTTTGGAAGCGATTGCCAATGGCGCAGAAGTCATTGTTACTGAAACCTTATTGCCGCATTTAGATAATATCATTCAGATTCAGGTTGAAAATGTGCGGGCAGCGGTAGCTCAATTAGCCGCAGCGTTTTATCACAATCCTAACGAAAAACTGCGTACCATTGGAGTTACGGGTACCTGTGGGAAAAGCACAACAACTTGGATTATCCGCCATCTGTATGAGGAAGGGATTGGGGTTAAAATAGGATTGGTTGGACAGCCACATATTGATTTAGGGGAACGTATTTTGCCGTCCGTTCATACCACGCCGGATGCTATTTCTCTTCATCATTATTTCAAAGAAATGGTAGATGGTGGCTTACAAAATGTGGTGTTGGAAGCCTCTTCGCAAGGATTGGTTCAACAGCGGCTGTTGGGCGTTCAATTGGATACAGCGGTTTTCACCAATTTAAGCTACGAACATATCGATTATCATCATACCTTAGAAGCGTATTACCAAGCTAAGCGTGATCTGTTTTTTTCGCATGCTATACGCAATGCGGTTGTTAATATTGATGATCCTTATGGTCAGCGCTTGGTAAAAGAACTGCCATCAACGGTATCCGTCATTACTACGGGTATTGAACAACCGGCAACCTTACAGGCAACGGATATTCGTTTGAGCGATACCGGTACTACCTTTAAATTATTAACCCCCAAAGGCGGTCTTACCGTCAAAACTCAACTGCTGGGCACCTTTAACGTATATAATTGTTTATCTGCATTGGGCGCTTTATACGCGCAGGGATATGACCTAACCAAGGTTGTCAATTCACTCAAAACGTTTACTGGGGTTCCTGAGCGCTTATCGCCTGTTAAAAATTCCATGGGCATCAAGGTATTTATCGATTTTGCGCATAAATCCGACGCTTTGCTGAAGACTTTAAATACCCTAAGAGAATGCACGCGTAACAAATTATATGTGGTCTTTGGATGCGCTGATACAGCAGATTTGTCCAAACGTCATACGATGACTCAGATTGCCGAAACTCATGCAGATCATGCGTGGGCTACGACCGACAATCCACGATTTGAGTCTCAAGAAACGATTTTCAACGACATGAAGCAAGAGGTGAAAGATCCATCGAAAATCGATTTTATCGAAAATCGCAAGGAAGCTGTTTATGCCGCTCTTCGGCAATGCCGCCCTGGCGATTGCTTGTTAATTGCCGGTAAGGGTAATGAACAGACCATTTCGATCAAAGACCGAGTCATTCCTTATAATGACCGCAAAACCGTTGAATCTTACTTCGAAGAAGCCTTGAAGCAGGCATGATGGTATTTGAGCCTTTAGCCTTGCAGCAATGGACTCATGGGGTTTGGACGCAACAACCAACCCAAGGGATTGAATGCTTTTGCTTTGATACACGTAAAGCAAAGGATGCCTTTTGTTTTTTAGCGATTCCGACCGAGCGCGATGATGGTCATCGGTATGTAAAACAAGCGCAGGAATTAGGAGCATCAGCAGCCATTGTTGAGCATCCTATTGAGGATTGTACTTTGCCACAATTGGTCGTTGATAACACCTTAAAAGCCTTTCAAACCATTGCCGCTTGTTATCGCAAAACTTTAGCTACCAAGATTTTTGCTATCACGGGTAGCTGTGGTAAAACAACCGCAAAAGAACTATTAACGCTGTTGCTTGGCGAGGATACCTATAAATCCCCAGGCACTTTTAATGAACAGCTTGGGGTTGCATATTCGTTAACCGGTATTGACCCTAAACGTTACTCCAAGGCAGTTTTGGAGGTAGGTATTAATCATCCGGGTGAGATGGAGATTCTGTCATCCCTATTAACGCCTGATGTGGCTATTCTCATAAACGTGAATCCAGTACATTTGGAAAATTTCAACAGTTTGCGCCATATAGCCGAAGAAAAGCTAAAACTTTTGCAATCGGCAACCCAAGTGCGTTATTGCCCTGAAGAATGGAGCGCTTTAGCTCCCAAAGATAACCTACGTGTTTTCCCAAAAAATTCCGCGCAACCAATATCCAATGGCTGGGATTTAACCGTCGATGACCATCATTTTACCATCCGTTATCCCTTAGGGGATGACGCAGCACAAACCTTTGCTAACCTGTTGTGGATTGCCCTTCAAGAGGGTATACCTCCCGCTGTCCTTCAATCCCGTTTGGAACAATGGCGTCCGATGGATAATCGCGGTGCTTGGCACATAAACCCTAAAACACACTGCCGTTACTTTGTGGATTGTTATAATGCCAATCCAGTAGCCTTTAAAAACAGTTTGCAGCAATTTTATCGCGAAAAGCCAACCGACAGCCCTGTTTGTTATATTTTGGGAAGCATGCTCGAACTAGGGGAGAAGAGCGCATTCTATCATACTTCCGTTACTCAGCATTTGCGGGTTAATCCACAGGATTGTTTTGTGTGTATCGGAACCTTTGCAAAGGCGCTGCAAGAGGGGATTTTGCAACAAGGAGCTAAGCCTTCTCAAATCCATACCTTCGATCAAACCGCTCAAGCACGTAGTTTTATTCAGTCTTTACAGATGCCTTGCTTTTATTTAAAAGGAAGTAGATTTTATCAATTGGAACAATTGATCCATGGGTGCACCGCGTGATATCACTGCTGCGTTAACAGCAAATAAAAAGACCCAACGGAACCCGTTGAGTCTCGGTGATCGTTTTACAATCTTAGCTTATTGCGTATTCGGGCTTACCTGCTTACTGCAATTTATCTTTGCGTTCGCTTTTTAACTTTTGCCCTTAATAAGCCTTTTGCTAACGACTTTGGATTTATTTCAATCCGCTTACCCATAGAGCAAGCGTCGAAAAATTGAATTGTTCAACTGGCTTGTTTAACATCGTTGCTTTTGAAGCAAAAGTACTTCTTTCAAGCATTTGAGACTTCAATAGATAAAGTTTACGACGGGAATCTAAAGTTGCTACTGATATTGCGTGACCTTTTTCTGACTCTTTCAAGTACGATTCAGTATAGGCAATCAAGCGTCCTAATAAATCTAATTCTTTTTGCAGTTGATCCGTATCCGTAGCATTTAATTTTGGCTGTTCACGCTTAAACGAATCATATTCAAAATTAGCTGCTCCTAATTCCTGATTTTTGGATTTCAAAATTTCCTGTATACGCGAATTAATACGACCATAATGCATATTAGCTGTCGTTAACCGCTTGATGTTTACGTCCAACAAGTTTTCCCAATCATTAGTTAATAAGAAATATTGGATATAGTTACGATCCAAAGCAGCTTGTTTATCATTGTTTGCATATCTCTTATATATAATAACATTTTCTTTGAGTGCGCTGATGGATTTTTGGTTCAGCACATACATCCCTATGCAATCAGCAACTGTTAAAAGCGCTACAAATTTGACGAAACTACTAAGCGAAAACTTCTTGTCCAAGATACTCATATCCAAAATTGTAAAAATTAATTCATTTTTATCAAGATCTTTTTGATAACCCGATTTTTTTAATAAAAACATCGCTGATTTTGATTTCGCATAATATATATTATGTCTAATCTATTCACTGCCATTTATCCCCTTCAATGAACCTTTGTATTCAATAGCTGCTTAATAATGCTTAAGGTTTTGTTTTGATTAAAATGAATCACGCGTAGCGTTCGTGGGAAACGCCATAACTGTTTAAACGCCAACAAATGGTAACGATGAAGGAATTTAGATAGATTTGCCCAATAAGCAGTCCCCAAATCGAATTGGCGCTTCAAAAACGCTCTGAAGGTCTTTGGGTTATTAAAATCAATGTAAGCTTTGATTAAATCCTTTGCGACCGCTTCCGGTTCTAATTCAGGCATTTGCTTGCATACTTTTTGAGCTAAAATTTGAGCATAGCGATGAAACGCGTCGTAAGAAGGATTTTCCAAAAATACTTCCAAAATAAATTCATAACCCCCAAACCACGATTGACTCCCTACTTGCTTATAAAAGTAGTCTTGAGGTAAGCGTTTAATTTTCCCGCACGCCGGCAAATAACTCTGTTCAATGTAATTATTCAACAAATAGTTGTTACAGTTAAGCTCTACTTCAAGTTGGAAGGTCTCCTGCAAATATTTTGTGCGCAAAACGCTATGCATACAGTGATCATCCGGCAATCTTCCGGTGATGCGGTCGTAAACTGAATCTAATTCATATTTGGGGTCTTGCGCAAATCGACCTCCGGACACAATGGGTTGAAAAGCCTCATCATGGCGTGTCATAAAGGCAATAATTTGCCCCATGCACCCAATATATTTTTGCTTAGCGTCTTGTTCGAGAAACGCAATACATTGCAGGACAACATCGATATCGAAAAAATCATCTTCATCGTACCACA
This sequence comes from Opitutales bacterium, assembly GCA_024407725.1. GTDB lineage: Bacteria > Verrucomicrobiota > Verrucomicrobiia > Opitutales > UBA9783 > UBA3869. The sequence continues at coordinate 36,046 of JAKSVZ010000005.1, read as the reverse complement.
AAACATACGGAGTGGTGATACACCCCGATGCATCAGCCATTTTTTTATAAAAGTTAGCCAACCCAGCGCCGGGTTGATAGCGATGATATTCGTAATCTACATGAGGGAAACGATGCTTATTGGCCTCAATAATCTTGAAATTTTGGTCATCTAAACTACCATCCGCGAGGTATACCTTAAAGGGGCATTGTACAGCCTCTAGATAGAGCAAATGCCTTAACGTCAGCTCGGCACGACCATAGATCGATGTTAGAATTGTTAATTTTTTCGCTAATTCTAAATCGTAGTTCATGCCAACGACTATTTATTGTTTCTCGGTCAATTCCCGCCCTTGTTTCAAAACCTGCTTAATGACCTGCAAGGTTTTAGAGTTGTTAAAATACAGATAGCGGATAGTAGCAGGTAATCGGCGTAACCACGAAACGGTAAACCAATTATAGAGTTTCAAAACTTTTCTGAAATAGTTCGTATCAAGGTAAAACAGGAATTGTACGAACTCCCGTAAGGTTTTAGGGTCTTGCATTCCGAACCAATCTAAGATCAGTTGCTTTTTCAATGTATCCGCTCGTTCTCCCGTCAACCCTATGCTTTCGATAATTAAATCCACTTCTCGTTGAGTCTCGGCAATCTCATCGGTGGTTAATAAGCGTGTAAAACTGCCCCCATTTTGGATAGGACACTGCCAGATGGTATGCCCAATTTGTTTGTAAGTGTAGGGAGCGGGTAAAATCTTAGTTTTACCTAATGAACTTGGATATAAGGCCACAAAACAACCTGTATATAAATTACCGTCTGCTGCCTTTTGGTAGATTTCTCTCATCGATGTCGTGCGTGCCACACTACTATCGTATTCATCATCATAACCTCTTAAACGTTCTTCAATTGTGTTGGATTCGTAACACCGATTAAAAGGCCAATGCCATAGACTTTCTAGTTTCCCGAAACATTGATTTTTGCGCGTGGTAAAAGGATAGATTTGCCCCATACAAGCGATGTATTCATGCTTCGAGTCCTGCTCCAAAAAGTTTATGCATTGAAATAGAGTATCTAGCTCAAAAAAATCATCGTTATCGTAACGGATAACATACGGAGTGGTGATTTTAGCCAGTGTATCAGCCATCCGCTTAAAAAACTCTAGCAAACCAGCTCCTGCTGGATAACGATGATATTCGTAATTTACATGAGAGAACCGATGCTTATTGGCTTCGATAATTTCTAAATTTTTATCATCAAAACTACCATCAGTAATATATACTTTGAAAGGGCATCGTACGGCCTCTAGATAGAGCAAATGCCTTAAGGTCATTTCAGAACGACCAAATAAAGATGTGATGATCGTTAATTTCTTCGCTAATTCTAAATCGTATGCCATAATTATACTAAAATCTTGAAAAACAAGCGTTTGCCGACTCGGACAATGGCGGTTGTTGTTAATTGCGCAGGGGTTTGTGGGTTTGAAATGCGTTCTTGGTTAACCTCGACGCCTCCTTGTTCGATTAAGCGTTTTAGTTCTTTTTTGCTTCCCTGATATAGGTTGGTAGCGACAATGACATCGACCCAGGTTTTGCATTGAGAAAAGTGATCGACGGTAAACTCAGGCATATCCTCGGGGATTGCGTTATGAGAAAATACCGTTTCGAAATGTTTTTGTTCGTCTTGCGCGACGGATTCGCCAAAGAAGCGTGTTACTACGCTGTAGGCTAATTCTTTTTTCATCGCCATAGGTGATAGCTTTTTACGTTCTTCTACCTTTTCGGTTGGTTCCAATAGGAGTAGTTTAAAATAATCCCACATGGTATTATCCGGAATGGACATGATTTTCCCGTACATATCGGTTGATGTATCGTTGAAGGTAATGTAATTCCCGAAGCTTTTAGACATTTTCTTAACGCCATCCAGACCGACCAATAACGGCATGCAAAGCACTGCCTGTGGGTTTTGTCCGAAACATTTTTGGAATTGGCGGCCTAAGCACAAATTGAACAGCTGATCAGCGCCTCCTAACTCAATATCCGATTGCAAAACGATAGAATCGTAAGCCTGCAGCACAGGATATAAAAATTCAACCAAAGCAATGGGCGTGTTGGTGGTATAACGTTTGTTAAAATCCTCGCGTTCCAGCAATTGGGCAACGGTTACTTGACGGGTTAGAGACAATAAATCGCCAAAGGACATTTTTCCGAACCATTCGCTATTGCGCCGCGTTTCGGTTTTTTGAGGATCGAGGATTTTAAAAGCCTGATCTAAGTAGGTTTGTGAGTTGGCTTCGATTTGTTCTACTGTGAGCACTGGGCGTGTGGATGAACGTCCACTGGGGTCTCCAATACGCGTTGTATAATCCCCGATAACGAAAATAATATGATGACCTAAGGCTTGCAGTTGGCGTAATTTGTTGAAGACGACCCAATGGCCAAAGGTTAGGTCTGGGCGAGTTGGGTCGACTCCCAATTTAATGCGCAAAGGGGTGCTGTTAGTTAATTTTTCTTTAAGATCGGATGCCCCGATGAACGTCTCTGCATTTTGTTGGATGATCGCTAACTGCTGATCGATAGCCATTGGTTCCATCTTAGCGTAAAAGTTAAGGTTGCTGGATCATGCTTTTAGGAAGCAGAATCCATTACCTGAGTGTGCTTTTTAACGCGATAACAGCAAGCAATAATTAATACCCCAATTGTCAATTTTACAAAGATTCCCAAAGCGGTTTCGTAATTGGCTGTGCTATATAATTGCAGGCCGCTAGCGTTTACAGCCCCATCCCAATTCATCTTTAAGGCTTTTCCCATGACCCATTGTAAAATGGGTTCGCCAACCATTCCCAAGGAATTGATAAGGCTGGCGGTCATTCCGGCAGTTTTTGGAGTAGACATGCTAGCTCCGCATGAGAAAGCAAGTACATCGGCGCTACCAAAAAACCCTAATAAAAATAAGGCGATGGGTAGGTAAAACAGCGGCCAAGAAGGATTGCCGTACGCTAAAAAGCTAAGGATGAACAGCATCATCAGGCAGCTGAAACGGATACCAAATAAAATTTTATTGATTCCGTTAAATAGGATGCATAATACCAAGGTTCCGATGATGCAGCCTGTATAGATAAGTTGCGTGTAGGATACGGCGCATAATTCGGAAAGCGAGTATTTGGTATGCAAAAAGCTGGGAGCCCAGAGATCGGCAAAAACCATTGCAATAATATTGGTTCCTATCACGAACAAGGCACAGATATAAATTTTATAGTTAAAGAAGACTGATTTTATTCTCTCCCCTAAATTTGTATCTGTTTGGCTCATAACCACCGTTTGCTTTGGATGGAGCAATAGGAAACAAGTAATCAACAAAACAATTCCTGCATAAATCATGCAGTGGGAAGCTGCGAACCAAGTATTATAATGCAAACTGATCCACTTAATGATTGGATTACAACAGGCAACAGCGAGTACACCAAAGGCGCTTGAAATACCAATGAACAGTGAGGATTTTTCTGGGAAGCATTCCACAATTAATTTAATGGCTCCAATATAACCCGGAACGCACCCGATTCCGAGGATGATTCGACCCAACAAAGCCATAGAATAAGAGGCTGCATGGGTAAACACATATTGTCCGATAATGCAGAGTGCTAATGACGGAAGGATAACGCGCCTAATACCGAGTTTATCGAGTAATATACCAAATGGGATCTGCAAGATGCTGTAGGTTAGCATTGTATAAACCGCTAAGTTAGCAAATTGCTCCGAATCCAAATGAAAAGTCTGACGGATTTCGTTTGTGAACGTTCCTACGCTGCTCCGCAATAAGAATTGGTATCCGAAAAATATACTTAATAGGATCCAATTGATATACGATGATGACTTTTCTTTGAAGCGCATTCTTTTGCAAAAAAGAATTTTTGGTACATTGTCAACGGAAAAAACTGCAAAAAGTAGCAATTAAAAGCATGGCGGAGAGAGAGGGATTCGAACCCTCGGTGGAGTTACCCCCACACCTGATTTCGAGTCAGGCACATTCGGCCGCTCTGTCATCTCTCCGTGACACTATACTAATACGCAGAATTTTCGTGGGGCAACAAGCAAAATGATTAGATTTTAATCATCTAAGCTTGTGCGTGGTTCCTACAAGGGCAATTATTTACGGATTTGATCCGCAATACGTGCGATATCTATGAACGAATTGGGTTCTAACGATGCTCCGCCAATAAGTCCGCCATCGATATTGGGTTGGGACAATAATTGTTGAGCATTGCTGCTTTTTAACGATCCGCCGTACAACAAGCGAATAGTGTTAGCCTGTTGCGGAAAGCGCTTAGTAAGCCATTTGCGGATAAAAGCATGGATCGCTTCTGCAATTTCCGGTGTGGCTGTTTCTCCAGTTCCAATTGCCCAAATAGGTTCATAGGCAATGGTTAGGGATGACGCTTGATCGGCGCTAATTCCTTGCAGCCCTTCTTCCAATTCGGTTTCGATAACCGAAAATGCTTTGTCTTGTTTGCGCTCTTGTAGCGATTCGCCTACGCACAAAATAGGTTTAAGTCCGGCGCTTAATAATGCATGGATTTTTTGATTGATGAAGGCGCTGGTTTCGCCGAATAAGGTACGACGTTCGCTGTGCCCAATGATTACATAGGATACAAGGTTTTTTAAAAATGCCGGAGAAATTTCGCCGGTAAAGGCTCCTTTGAGTTCTGGGTGTACATTTTGAGCCCCTAAGGCAATCTGTGTTGTTTGATTGCAATGAGCGGCGGTTTCTAAGCTCGTAAAGGGCGGGCAAATGAGTAACTCACTTTGTATCGTTGGGGTTAACAAGGTCTTTAACTGGTCAAAAAACGCGCGCGTTTCCTGTGCGTTTTTGTTCATTTTCCAGTTACCAGCAATCAAAAAACGTTTGGACATAATACAATTTCTCTTATTGCTTCAGAGCTTCTAATCCGGGCAATGGTTTCCCTTCTAACAATTGCAAGGTAGCGCCGCCTCCGGTGCTTAAAAAGGTAATGGAATTGGCGTATCCGCTTTTCCGAACCGCTTCAATACAATCGCCGCCGCCAACAATGGTTGTTCCATTGCATTCGGATAAAGCTTGAGCTAATGCATAGCCGCCTTTAGCCGTTTCGGAAATTTCGAAAATACCTACTGGGCCATTCCACAATACCATTTTGGATTTACGGATGATATCGGAATAAAGCGCGATGGTTTTGGGCCCAATATCGACACCAAACCATCCATCTGGGATAGGTCCATCGACAACCTGCAGCGCACCAAGGGTTCCTGTTTTGAAATCAATGCGATCCGTTGCTACTGAATCAACCGGCAGCTGTATGTTTTTGTGGTTTTTCAGTAAATTTTTGGCTAATTCAACGTAATCTGGGTCTAATAAGCTATTGCCAATTGCCTGTCCTTGAGCAGCTGCAAAGGTAAAACTCATGCCGCCACCTAACAAAACCGTATCTGCTTTTTTACTTAACGCTTCAACAATGCCGATTTTATCGCTAATTTTTGCTCCTCCTAAGACGACGCAGAATGGGCGCTCTGGGTTATCAATTTTTTGCGTTAAAAACTCCAATTCTTTTTCGATTAAGAATCCCATTGCTTTTTGGCGGACGAAAGCAGCAATGCCGGCTGTGGATGCGTGAGCCCGATGAGCGGTTCCGAACGCATCATTGACGTAAATATCAGCTTGTTCCGCTAACTGTTTCGAAAATTCACTATCGTTGGCTTCTTCTTGGGGCATGAAGCGCAAGTTTTCTAACAGCGTTATGGAGCCATTAGCCATTTCCGCTATGCTTTGGTTGATATCTTCTCCAACGCAATGGTCTAAAAACAGAACGGGTTGGTTGCAAAGCGTGGCTAATTCTTTTGCGACTAGCTTTAAGGTGTACCGCTTGTCGCATTTGCCTTTTGGACGTCCTAAGTGGCTCGCTAAAACAACCTTAGCACCGTGTTCTACTAAATAATTGATGGTGGGTAAAGCTGCACGTATACGCGTATTATCTGCAATGTTTCCGTGGCTATCTAAGGGGACGTTAAAATCTACACGTACCCATACACGTTTGCCTTCAACTGTTAAATCTCTAATGGATTTGATGCCATTCATATATACCTTCAGTATAGCACGTTTGAAAAAACAATAAAAGCCCCATTGAGGATAAATCCGGAGCCACTCCCCTACTCTGCTGCAAAAAATCGCGCTAAGTGTTTTAGCCAATCTTCGCCGTACTTAGGTTGGGATAACGTTCGGTCAAACACAGTTACGAGTTCTTTTTGAATCTCCAGCAGGGTTTTGAGCGAAAAACGCGTTTTGATACGGCTTAAATACCAAGGGTTTTGCGAAAAAATACAGAATGAGTTTTTGTCATTAATCGACCCATAGGTTTCTTGATAACGGGCATAAGCTTTATCCAAACTAACCTTGGATACGCTGGGAAGCTTTAATGCTGCTAATTGGATATGCAGGCGGTTACGGTTTTGCAGAGCGATTAATAAGGCACGTGCTTCCTTTTTTAGAATGAAATAATCCCGCAAACTCCGTAGGTAGCGCGTTTCATTTTGCTCATAAAACGCTTCGATGGGTTCAAAGAATTCATCATTGACCCATGTAGGTGTGCACTGCAAAACATCGTTGTAGGTAATACTGCCCTGAAATGATTTAAAACAGGCCAGTTTTTCAAATTCATTGGCAATGGCGCGCGGTTGCTTGTTCAGTTTTTGAAACAACAATTCGCGAGCGTCAGTTTCAATTCCAACGCCTAATTGCTTGCTGCATTGCTGAATGATCTTCGTTAGGTAAAGATCCGATTGCTTGTCGTCTAACTCTTCCCATTCGGATAATCCCTGTAGGGTTTTAAACAGGGTTGTACGTTTATCAACCGGTACTGCTGAAATGACCAACTGAACGCCTTCGGGTAAATTCCGGAGTCCTTCTATCCACCGTTCAGCAACGGCTTTACCGCCTTCCGTTAATGCAGGGCTATCGCTTGCTAACAGATTCGTCGCGCGTAGCCACACGCATTTTTGGGACGCAAAAAAATCCATGGTTTGCAACCCTGTTAGTACATTATCGAGGGTTTGCTTTAGCTCGTTGATCGTATGGAATGTCCCGTCAAAGGTTTCCAATGCCCATTGGGAATAATCCTCCAGCAACGCTTTGGTTTGTGATTCCACAAAAAACTCATTCGAGCCAAAAACAAGCCGTATCGGTTTCATGCAATATGTTGGGCAGATAGGGTTTCCATAATGCTTTGAAATGGAGCGGTTCCTTCGATCCATTCAATTTCCATGCGTAAGAAATAAAAAGGCAAGGGCAGGTGTTCGGTGTTGGCAATACGAACTGCATCTTTTTCAGTGGTTATAATCCATTCAGCTCCCATGCGTTGCGCCTGTTTGAAAAAATCCTGCAATTCTTCGGAGGTGTAACAGTGGTGATCCAAAAACCGTTGAGTGTGTACTACCGTTGCTCCCTTATTTTTTAAAAATTGTTCGAATGCATCAGGCGATGCAATCCCACTAAGCGCTGCAACCCGTCGGTTTTGAAGCGCATCGAGCGTGAGTTGTTCGTCGCCATTTACTTGCCGCAAATATTTAGGGGCGTGAATACAAGGGAGAATGGGCGCGGTTGCATTGTAGGAGCGAATGAGGCGCTTAAGCGATTGTAGGCGTTCAGTTGGAATTTGGTCGCTTTTGGTAAGGAAAATGAACTGAGCGCGTTTCATCCGATTAACCGGCTCCCGCAAGATACCGCGTGGCAATACCCACCCATTACCGAATGGATTGGTTACGTCGATTAATAAAATACAGAACGTGTTTTTTAGCTGAAAGTACTGAAATCCATCGTCTAAAACCAAGGTGTCGCACAGCAAATTTTTAATGGCATAGCGGCCGGCATTTACACGGTCTTTATCGACCACAACACATACATTGTTAAGATTGCGCGCGAGCAACAGAGGCTCATCCCCAGCCTGTTCATAAGCCATTAAGCACTGCTGTCCGTCAGAAACAACCCTTGGCGGTCGCGCTTCTCCGTGCAACACCCAATGCAAGCCGCGAACCCACAGCGATTCTTTCTTGCTTTTGTAGCCGCGACTTAAAATAGCAACCTTGCGGCCTTGCTTGTTTAATTCGCGTGCTAGTTTTTCAACAATCGGGGTTTTCCCTGTTCCTCCAACGGTTAAGTTGCCAACAACAATGGTTAAGCACCCCAAGGTTTGGCTGGGTAACCATCGGTTTTTGTAGGCTTTTTCTCTGCAAAAAACGATTCCGTAAAATACAAGCGCTAAGGCTTTAAAAAGAGCGCTTAGACTTTTCGAACGATAAGGGACGTTGTATAAAACATCCTTAACGCTATTGACGCAGCCTTGGATGCAACGATCAAAGCACGATACATGCATGGAAAATGCTAATTATTAGCGCTGTTTTTTCAAAACAACGTCACAGCGTCTATCTTGGTAAGCTGCTTGTCGGTCAAGATTCGGAGTAGCGCACGTTTTACCTAAGGAAAAGGTTTCCATTCGCTCTTGTGGAATGCCAGCTTGAGATAAGATATCCGCTACCGCTTGTGCCCGTCGCTTCCCTAGTTGTTCATTGTAGGTTGCTTGACCATTCCAATCGGTATAACCGGCTAATAAAATCGGTAGATCCTTAAAGCGTTGTAACAAAGGAGTAATTTGAGACCGCAAAATCGCTTTGTCGCGTTCGGATACGGTTGCGCTGTTGTATTCGAAATATACACGCATCACAACGTCCTTTTGATCGTAAAGCCCAAACCAAGGTTCGTTGCTATGATCTTCTTCGAGCTTTGCTAATTCTTGATTATTCTGTTCCCCAACTAATACCGTGTCTTCTAAGTTTGGTTCGGCATTATGAGAAAAACAGCCGCTAAGCATTAAAAAAATTAAACAAACAAAACGTTTCATACCATTTTCCGTAATTATTTTAAGATAAATTCAATGATTTTCAATGATTTTAATGCTTATTTTGGATGGCGGCTTCAATGAAGTGAGCAAACAAGGGATGGGCTTGGTAAGGCTTGGATTTAAATTCTGGATGGAATTGAACCCCAACGAACCAAGGGTGATCCGGCAGCTCAATAGCCTCTACGCACTTCGATTGAGCATTGTAACCAACAAAGTGCATGCCTTTGGCTTCAAAATCCGGCCGGTAGCATTCGTTAAACTCGTAACGGTGGCGGTGGCGTTCGGAAATATTACTTTGTTTGTAAGCCTCATATACGCGACTATTGGGCATTATTTCGCATTTTTGAGCCCCTAAACGCATGGTTGCGCCTTTGGATACCACCTGCTTTTGTTGTTCCAGCAGACAAATGACAGGATAAGAACTTTTTTCGTTCATTTCCGTACTATTGGCATCGGCGTGACCTAAAACATTGCGTGCAAACTCTACCAAGGCGAGTTGCATCCCTAAGCAAATACCGAGAAAAGGAATTTTGTTTTCGCGTGCATAACGAATGGCGGCTATTTTGCCATCAATACCCCGCGAACCAAAGCCTCCGGGGACTAAAATTCCATCTAGACCCTTTAAAGGCGCACAGGTATCATCGCTTTCCAACCGCTCCGAATCAATCATCTTAATTTCGGTTTGGCAGTAGTGTTCAATTCCTCCATGCCTTAGGGATTCAACCACTGATTTATACGCATCCTGAATTTCAGTGTATTTCCCAACAATTCCTATGGTAACCTTGTGCATGGGGTTCTTGATGCGCTCCATTACGTTTTCCCAAAGCGTAAGGGGTTTGCGTGCATAGGATAGGTTAAAATGATTGAAAATCAGCGTATCGAGTTGGGATTTATGAAACGAGGTAGGGACTTCGTAAATGGAAGTGGTTACATCGCGTTCTTCAAGAACCGCGTTCTTTTCTACATTGCAAAACAAACTGATTTTGTCGCGGATTCCCTCTTCCAATGGGACTTCGGTGCGGCAAATCAAAATATTCGGTTGAATACCAATTTCGCGCAATTTTGCTACGCTTTGCTGAACCGGTTTGGATTTAAGCTCCTGTGCTGCCTTTAGGAAAGGTAATAAGGCTAAATGGATAAATAACACATTGTGATAGCCTCGTTCGTGAGCGATTTGCCTTAAGGCTTCCAGATAAGGCATTCCTTCGATATCCCCCACTACCCCACCGATTTCGGTGATGAGGATATCCACTCCTTGAGCGGCTACAAAAATGCGCCGTTTAATTTCATCGGTTACGTGCGGGATAATTTGGACGGTTTGTCCTAAATAATCGCCGTTACGTTCTTTGCGCAAAATCGTTTCGTAAATTTTACCGGAAGTGCAGCTGTTTTCGTAACGCAATTGTGCTTGGGTAAAACGTTCATAATGGCCGAAATCCAAATCGGTTTCGGAACCATCCTCTAATACGTAAACCTCTCCATGTTGGCAAGGGTTCATGGTACCTGGGTCTATGTTGAGGTAGGGATCAATCTTCAGCATACCGATTTTAATCCCATAACCCTCTAAAAGCGCGCCAATAGAGGCGGTTGTTAGCCCTTTCCCTAAAGAGGATACAACGCCGCCAGTAACAAAAATTAACTTTGTATCTTTAGGTTCCATAAGTTATTCCCAAAGTACCTGTTTTTGTGTAAAAAAACAATCTATAAGGGAGATATTTTTTATTTAGGAGAATAAAACAGGATAGTGGTACCTTCGACCTTATCAGCGGTAGTAAATTTTGCTTTTAACTCCTGAACGGCTTCTGCGCGCGTTTTCTTCCCTTGAATGAACAACCATAAGGGTTTAATGCTTTTTTCGCGGTATTCTTCAGGTGTGAAGCTGCAAAACGCTACCCCTTCTGGATTGATACTTGTGGTTTTTTTGCCTGAAAAATCATTGATAAAGCGGTCAAATTCTTGAGCCAAATTGAACCAAGTATCCTTGGGAAGCGTTGGGGGATAATGATGATAATGGATAGCGAAGTCGTAAATGGCAGTTTGAAAGCGCACAGCGTCTGCCTGTTTGGAAACCTGAGTCGAACGATTCCGTATATGTTGACCCAGAGGAAATGCCATTGAGGTTAAAATACCTATAATGGCTAAAACAATGATAATTTCTACTAGTGTGAATCCTTTTGTTTTTGTATGGGCAGACTTCATAAAGGGTTTATTCGGGACGAATGATAACAGATCCCGACTGCACTTTTTACCTTATTGAGGGTGTTTTGGGCGATTGGCTTTAGGGCTTGAGCTCCAGCTACAGCGATATCCAAAGCCTCTTCATCGCTAATCCTTGCGCGCCGTTCCCGTATAGGCGTTAATAGGTTTTGTACAGCATCGCATAGCTGTTTCTTTAGGAACATATCCCCTAGCCCACCTTTTTGGTAATGCTCTTTCCATTCTGCTACTTGCTCCTTATCCGGATGGAAAGCATCCAAGTACGCAAAAACCACATTGCCCTCAACCCTTCCTGGGTCATTTACACGTATGTGGTTGGGATCGGTATACATAGAGAAAATCTTATCGTGTACCGTTTCTGGGGAATCTCCTAAGAAAATAGCATTGCCTAAGGATTTCGACGCTTTAGCGTTTCCGTCGATACCAATTAAACGCGGGGTGTTGCTTAACAACAGCTCGACCTCGTTTAAACAATCAGTGTTGTAGGTATAATTGAACCGCCTGACCAACTCGTTGGTTTGTTCAATCATCGGCGCTTGGTCTTCGCCTGCTGGAACGTGGGTCGCGTTAAACAAAGTAATATCAGCGGCCTGACTAACGGGATAGCATAAAAATCCTGCAGGAATTGAATCATCGAACTGCCGCAGTTGTATTTCAGCCTTAATGGTTGGGTTGCGTTCCAAACGCGCGGTGGTGACCAAATTCATGAACAGAGTTGTTAGTTCCGTTAACTCAGGAATTTGAGATTGAATAAAGATAGTGCTTTTTTCAGGGTCAATGCCGACTGCTAGATAATCCTTAACAACCTCGGTTACATTTTGCACTACCTTTTCAGGTTGCTTAAAGTAGTCAGTTAAGGCCTGCATATCAGCTATCATGATATACTGCTTGCATTGGTTTTGCAATTCGACCCGCTTTTGCAAAGACCCGACAAAATGACCTAAATGTAATGGGCCGGTTGGACGATCGCCCGTTAAAATAATTGAATCTTTATTGACACCCATTGGCGTTATTCGATTCTTCCTTTGCGCGTGCCGGCTCAATTTTATCTAAAAAGATAGAAATACGACACGGTTTGCTTTCACCTAGCGTACCAATAATAGCGCTTTTAACGCAAGCTTGAAAAACAGAAGATGCTTGTTCAAAAGATTGTCCGGACGCTAATACAACGGTTAAACGAACTTCAACGTAGCGCCTTGTATCCTTCAACAGAACCCGTTTGGCGGTACCAAAACCTGTTTGGGAAATGTTATTTCGAATGAGCTTTAAAATAGCGGTACGATTAACGAAAAACTCACCACCTTCTTTGGAACATACACGAATGGGTGCGTGTGCTTTTTGGTATTTGCGAACCCAATGCACCAACAAAAGGATAAGGGCGATAATTCCCAGTTCCATCCGATAACGCCAGCAATACGGCGCTAAAAAATGGGCAGTATCCCAAGTACAACGCATAACCGTTTTTAAAACTTCTTGTAATTCAATCGATGCCATAGGTTAAACGGTTTGTGCGTTGGGGATCATTTACGACTTCTTTTTACTGACCTTATCGTTTTTTTGATCGGGTTGAGGCGCATTCGCTTTTTTCAAAAAAGCTTCGATAAAATGCGTATGGGTGCGGCCTGCTTGAAAATCGGGGTCTGAAATAAGCTTTTTGCACAGAGGAATTGAGGTTTTTACTCCCCCAATCATGCACTCATCCAAAGCGCGTTGCATGCGTTTAATGGCTTCTTCACGGTTAGCCCCAATCGCAATCAATTTACCGATCATACTATCGTAATACATCGGGATGCTATACCCCTGATAAACGTGAGAATCGATGCGAATACCACGTCCACCCGGTTCGTGATAAAAGGTGATGGTACCGGGACAAGGTGCAAAATTACGGTCTGGATCTTCTGCATTAATACGGCATTCAATCGCATGATTAATGCACTTAATATCTTTTTGCTGTAAGGTTAAATGTTCTTTGTTCGCAATGCGCAACTGCCATTGGACCAAATCGATCCCCATAGCTTCTTCGGTTACCGTATGTTCCACCTGAATACGGGTGTTCATTTCGATAAAGTAGAAATTTCCATGCTTATCGACCAAGAATTCAACGGTTCCTGCTCCTTCGTATTGGCATTTTTTGACCAACTTAATGGCTGCTTTGCCCATACGTTCCCGTAAATTTTTATCGAGGAAAGTTGACGGTGCTTCTTCAATTAACTTCTGATGGTTGCGTTGGAGAGAACAATCGCGCTCGCCAACGTGAATTGCATGCCCATACGAATCCGCTAACACTTGAATTTCTATATGCCGCGGATCTTCAATGTATTTTTCGATGTAAACAGCAGGATTACTGAATGCTTTTTCGGCTTCCATTTGAGCCGCACGCAATTCTTTAATAAAAGTAATGTTGTTGTTGGCAACCCGTATTCCTTTGCCGCCGCCACCGCCTGCTGCCTTAATAATCACCGGATAACCAATTTTGTTGGCGACTTTCAACCCTTTGCGTTCATCCGTGATGGTATCGCTGCCGGGGATAATCGGAACGCCAGCCTTTTTAGCCATTTGCCGAGCCATGACTTTATCTCCCATGCATTTGATGGTTTTGGCGCTCGGTCCAATAAATTTAATCCCATTTGCAGTACATTGTTCCGCAAAAGTAGCGTTTTCAGATAAAAATCCGTATCCTGGGTAAACCGCATCCGCATTGCAAACCGCAGCCGCACTCAAAATACGATCGGGCTTTAAATAGCTTAAGGACGCAGGAGCACTTCCAATACAAATTGCTTCATCGGCTAATTGTATGGGTAAGGATTGAAGATCGGCTTCGGAGTAAACCGCTAAGGATTTAATACCTAACTCTTTACAAGCGCGTATCGCCCGTAATGCGATTTCTCCGCGATTAGCGATAAGAACTTTAGTGATCATGCCTTTAATTGTACCCTGAATAAGGGCTGACCGTATTCAATTGCTGACCCGTTTTTGGCCAAAACTTCTACGATTTTTCCAGAACACTCTGCGCAAATTTCATTCATGACCTTCATGGCTTCTAGAACGCATACCACCGTATCATTATTGACGGTAGATCCTACTTCAACGTAAGGTTTGGCGTCAGGATTTGGAGCGGCATAGAATGTACCGACCATGGGCGATTTAATGATAAAGGTATTAGCAGATTCAGCAGATGAGGCAGCAGGAGTGTTTGTAGATGCTGGTACATTGGAAACTTGAACAGGAACAGCAGGAATGGATGGGGCGGCAGAAGTAACTGCTACACAAGTACCCCGCTTGAGGCTAATTTTAGCGCTTTTGTCTTCTATGGATAGTTCGCTTAAATCGGCTTCCACCATTAAACGAATAATTTTCTTTAAATGATCGGGCTCCATAATTTATTTATTTTTTCTCATTTTTAAGGGTAATTGTAGGGTCTTATTATCGCGTATGACGGTAAACCACAAAACACCCTGATCAGCTAAAAATAGGTAATTCTTTAAATCCTCCAGCGTGTACAATTCCACTCCATTGAGATGGGTTAAAATATCGCCCACTTTGAATTTGTACTGTTCCCCAGGCGAACCCGCGTCAATCGATACGATGCGCAAACATACTTGGTTTTGTTGTTTATCCCAACAGGTTTCTACATGTATGCCCGCATAGCCATGGGTTACGTGACCAAAAATGAGCAGATTTTGATAAATCCGTTCTAAGGCCCATTGAGGTACATAAAAGGTTTCCCTTGTCCCTTCAATGGCGTGCAGCAGCATACCACACAAATTCCCTTGTCGGTTTAATACCGCTCCGCCGCTATCTCCCGATTCAATGGCCAAAGTTGAACGCACATAGGTGATAGGAAATTCATGCCCTAGGCAACGGTCGCACATATCGGTTACATAACCCTTTTGGGGCGCTACCGCTTGACCCAATTTACAGGACAAACTGACAATACTTTCGCCTATTGCTACCGGTGGTACCGATTGCATTAATGAGAAATAAGGTACGGTTTGTTCCTTTGAAAGATTGGCTTTTAGTAAGCAAATCGCAAGGATTTCATCCTCCCCTATTTTTTGTGCAGTGGTGATCTGCCCTAGTGCAGTTTCAACGTAAAAATCACTTCCGTGGGTTACTGCCGTTAAAATATAACCATCGGGACTAACGAAAAAGCCGCTCAAAAAGCATGGTTTTCCCTCTTTGGTGCATCGAATACGTACACAACAAGGGCTGTAATTATTAAATAATTCAACAAGGGATTGTTTTGCGGACGATGGCTCTAACGTTGGCTCTTCGTGCGCTAGTAGCGTGCTGCTTAGGGATAATCCAATAGAAATGCTTAAAATGCTCTTAATCAACCGCATAGCTTTTTACCTCTATTGAATTTTCATTAAAAATGAAAACCATGAGCGGTAAGAGAGGCAACTTTTTTCTGAGAGCACAAAAGATTATCTATTCCCTTATCATTTAACGTCGGTACTTGATCAACCGATGAATAGAAACAGCTTGCGAGCATATTTGGTTGATTCAACGAGATAAAACGAGGATGTTGAATTCCTAACGCATACAGCATTCCAATCATTACCATGCAGATAGCGGTAATGGGGAATAAACGCCGCATCCATACAACCAGATTGTGAATAGGTGAAATCGATGCTGGGGTTACCGACGCTAACTGTTGTTGTAAACGAGTATCAAATTCGTCCCAAAATGCTTCTGTTGGCATTTCGTAACGTTTTAACTGTAATAATTGGCTTAAATTAAATAGTTTCCGATTCATCTTTGAGATAAGGCAATAATGAGTGTTTTAATTGTTCTTTTGCATAATGCAAGCGCGAACGCACAGTTCCTTCTGTACAATGTAAAATTTGTGCAATTTCTTTATGACTCAAACCTTCTATTTCAAATAAAACAATAACTGTTCTATGTATAGAAGACAGATTTTGTAGCGATTCGTTCAATTTTTCCTGTAATTCTTTTAACAATAACGCTCGGTCTCCGGGTTTTGCGTTTTTATCTAGGTTTAAAAATTCCGCGACTCCTTCCTCATTGGCTATGGGTTCGAGGGCTATTGATGCGCGTTTTTTATTCTTTTCGATAAAATTAAGCGTAAGGTTGATCGCAATACGATAAAGCCACGTGTAGAAATTAGATTCTCCTTTGAATTGTTCAATGGATTGAAAGGCTTTGATAAATACGTTTTGCAACATATCCGCCGCATCCTCTTTATTGCTAACCATGTTGTAAATAATGCGATACAAGCACCGTTGATACTTGCGTACAATAAAATCAAATGCGTGGGTATTGCCGGCCTTAAATCGTTCTAGCCATTGTAGATCCTCATCATTACTCCCATTTGATTTTGGATCGGCATTCATATTACAACCTTTTTAGGGTAGCGCACGTTTGGTATTCCGTCAAATACCGATACAAACCTTAGTTTATTTATACAAAAATTTTGTTCAAAACCTTCTGTTGAAGAAAAGGGTGCATAAAATGATAAGTAATCCCCAAGTGCGTTTCTTGTTCTTGAGTCGGTAGATGGCTTAAAGTACCGAATTGTTCCAGCACCTTTTTAAGACATAAAGCTCGGATAACTGGATCGTAAAAAGAGAAAATTAATCGATACAGCGTTTTTAAATCAGCGGATTGCGGCATGGGCAATTGCACAGGCTCGAAAGCTGCGGTTGTGATAAGATGCCCTTCGTCTAACTGAGGAACCATGTAGAAGCAAGATGCCCCTGGTTTGCCATTGAGCAAAGTTGACCATAAGAGGCCGTCTGCTCCACGTATATAGGGTAAAACTGCTGGATGCACATGCACAAATTCAGTATTGGGTAAGGTTAAAATTCGATGCGCTACAAGGCCGCCACCGGTAAACAGATACGTTTCTGCCCCGAACGATTGCAGCAATTGAAATAACGTGTCGCTTTTCCAGCCATCCGTTCCCCAATCGCAGTATAGCACTTCGTCGGCGCAGGTACTGAGTTTTTGGTCGTTGGCAAAAAAGATATCAAAAAAATCCGTTGGTAATTGATAAGATTTGCAGATGCGATCGATAATCGGTTTTGCTAAGCCATTACGCTGAAATGTATTGGGCCAATAGTTGTTACGTACGGAATCCTTGGTGCATAGAAGCGGATTGCGTAAGCTTTTCGGCATCCACTTCCACTTTTGTTCTCCATTGAAGCATTTAATGATGCGTTTTACGCGAAATCCGCACTGTTTGATAACAGCTAAATAAGCGCGCGCTATAGGGCTTTCAAAGAGTAATACCGTACAGTTTAACGTTTTCATAACTCTGCCTCAATCAACGCATACAATTGCTCTACAAGCGCATGATTACTTGGATGCGCATCCCGTACTTTCAGCAGCGTATTGATGGCTTTGTAACGGATGCCAGTGTCTGATTGTGCTCCAAAATAGGCTAAAATCCAGATGATTTTCAACCAATTGTTATCGTCTAGCTGTTCATCTGACGTTGGACGTAAATCCTTAAGGTCGTCGTACGCAACGAACAGCTGACCTTTAATGTCGATTTTCCTACAAAGACGATGAAGAAAGGGTTCTGTTGGGGTCGGAAATTGAGCTTTTATCTCATCGATAAAATTTCCAGCCTGTGTACTTGCCAATGCTTGTACATGGCTTTGGAACTGAGATAAAAGCTCAATCGGTACGCCCATGGGTTGTTTTTTTAACCTACAAAAAACTTAACCTGAATGCTGTTAGCAGCAGGCGCGTTTTAACGCATCAACGCAATCGGTCTGTTCCCACGGCAAATCAGCTTTTGTGAAGTGACCAAATTGTGTTGTTTTGCGATAGATCGGCTGGAACATCTTGAGGCGTTTTAAAAATACCCCTGGACGGGCATCAAATACCTCTGGCAAAGCTTTTTGTAGCTTTTGCAGATCGCAATGCTCGGTACCGTAGGTTGTTAAATCGTAGTTAATGGGTGTGGTTCCACCAATGGTATAGGCTAAGCGAACCTCAACGCGGTCGGCTAATTTAGCTGCGACAATGTTTTTGGCAACCCACCGGCAGAAATAAGCGCCCGAACGATCTACCTTAGAAGGATCTTTGCCTGAGAAAGCTCCTCCGCCATGATGCGCCCAACCGCCATAGGTATCTACAATAATTTTACGGCCAGTAAGCCCTGAGTCTGCTTCGGGTCCACCATAAACAAAACTGCCGCTAGAATTGATATAAAATTGGGTATCCTTGGTTAGGTATTGGCTTGGGATAACTGCTGGAATGATTTCTTTTTTGCAAAATGCAGCAATTTCTTGTTGGGAAATATCTGCGCTGTGTTGCGTGGAAATAACTAAATTTTCGATAGCGACTGGCTTCCAACCATCATAAGCCATGGTAACCATGGATTTGCAATCGGGACGCAACCACTTAACTCCATTGAGTTTACGTTCATCGGACAATTTTTTGCAAAGCTTATGCGCTAATACATAAGGGAGAGGCAAGAATTCTTCTGTTTCATTGCAGGCATATCCGAAGAAAAACCCTTGATCACCCGCACCGATTTCTTCGGTGTCTTTCGATACTGCGTTGTTGATTTCTTGAGATTGTGCTGTGAGCAAATTAAGAACAAAAACTTTATCTGCACTGAATGCCATTTCTGGGTAAGTATACCCGATTTCGCGAATTGCATTACGTACCACTTCTTCGGTGTTAAAACGAGCGTTGGTTGTAATTTCCCCTGCTACCACAACACAGTTGGATTTAACCAAGGTTTCGCATGCCACATGGGAGGCAGGATCCTGCGCCAAACAGGCATCTAAAATGGAATCAGATATATAATCGGCCACTTTGTCGGGATGTCCTTCACCGACACTTTCGGACGACATATGATTAAGTTGTGTCATTTCTTTTTACTTTCTTTGTAGGTTAAAAATAATGCGCATGGAGCTATAATGGCAAACCCGCAGCATGTTGGTAGGGTTAATTTTTCCGAGAAGAAGACATAACCCATAATCGCTGAAATAATGAAATCACAGTATTGGAACGGTGCTAAGGCTGATGCGTCCATGTATGAAAATGCTTTCAATAAACAATAAAACATTAAATTTGCTCCGATACCAAGCCCTAAAATTACCCATAGGTTATTCCATAACCCTGTAAAAAAGGTACAGGTTGTGTTCTTGTACGCAGGATAGATGCTGAATATAAACGCACATAAGGCGGTATAAAACAGCATATTAATCATGGATTCTTTGCAGATATATTTTTTATTATAAATATCTACCAGTGAGAACATGAATGCGGAAAACAACAGAATACTGACGTATTTTCCGGACATATCGCTTGGGTTGAGGACAACCAAAAGCCCGCTGAAAGCGATTAGGGTGGTTATCCACCGGCTGCGGCTGCTATGTTCATGCAGTAAAGGGACTGAAAATATCAAAGTAAAAAACGGAACAGCGTAATTCAATACCACAGCTGTATTGATGGCCACATATTGCAATCCGTAGCAACGGAGCCAGATGGCGCCAAACAACAAAAGTCCACGGAAAATATGAATTTTCCAATACGGGGTGATGCAAAAACCGCTTTGTAGCCATTGATGCATCAGAAACGGAACGAGCACCAACGACCCAAATAGGTAACGATAAAAGGTGACTTCGGCTCCGCTTAACGACTGACCGGCTTTTTTAGTTAGTACATCCAAACTGACACTGACGATTAAGCTTAAGAAAAACCAACTTAATCCACGAAAGGTATTTTTACTTTCCATTACTTATAAGATAGTTATAAAAATGAAAATATGAATGATAAAGGGGGTAAGAGCAAGCATTTTCCTATGCCATTG
The DNA here is from genome assembly GCA_024407725.1 of Opitutales bacterium. Taxonomy (GTDB): domain Bacteria; phylum Verrucomicrobiota; class Verrucomicrobiia; order Opitutales; family UBA9783; genus UBA3869. The sequence goes on along the minus strand of JAKSVZ010000005.1, from coordinate 16,136 downwards.
GTTTTCTTTGTGGCTTTGGTTGGATCGATTGTAAGCGAACCTATCCTCCCCTACTCTATTAAATCTATCCTGTACGCAATTAGTTTAGCGATTAAAGAGGGGTTAATCTTCTGCTTACCGTTCGTTATCTTTTCGCTCATCATTACTTCGATTGTTCGTTTGGGCGCGAAAGCCTTGAAGTCGATTGTGCTGATTTTACCGCTTATTTGCCTTTCGAATTTCTGCAATACGTGGCTGTCTTATTGGGCATCTATAGCACTTTTGCATAAAAGTTGGCATTTAACGGCTGCCATAACTACCGCTAGTCAATTGGTGCCTGCATTTTCCATTAAATTATCGCCCTTGGTATCCAACAATTACGCATTGATATCAGGGGTGTGCCTGGGGTTTGCCTTGGGAATTATTCCGGTGCATGTATCAAAGTTAATATGGGTGTTGGAGCGCTTTTCTGCCCTGTTTTTCAAGTGCTTAATCCCGATTATGCCTTTATTTATCATTGGTACGGTTATCAAGTTGCAATGTGATGGGGTGTTAACGGCGATTGTTAAGGGTTATTTGCCGGTTTTGTTGGTGTTTCTCTTTACATCCTTTGGTTTGGTGCTGCTTGAATTTGCTGTGTTATCGCACGGTAAACTAACTACCTTTTTGTATTATTTAAAAAATGTTATTCCCGCGGTTATTACTGCTTTTAGCTCTATGTCGAGCGCTGCTGCCTTGCCCCTGTCCATCAAGGCTGCTGAAAAAAATGTAATGGATGAGAAAAATGCCGCTATCATTATCCCATCTACCGTTAATATTCATTTGGTAGGTGACTGCTTTTTTATCCCTATGGTGGCTTTGGCGGTTATGATTTCATTCGGCATGGCAATCCCCAATGCTTCCTGTTATTTACCGTTTGCATTCCATTTTATCTTAGCAAAGTTTGCGGTTGCAGCGGTTCCGGGCGGCGGGGTACTGGTAATGTTGCCGATTATGCAAAGCTATTTGGGGCTCAACGCGGACATGTTAGCTTTGGTAACCGCGCTTTACATCCTGTTCGATCCCATTATCACATCGTGCAATGTAACGGGAAATGGCGCTATGGCTATTATCTTTGACCGCTTAGCGGAAAAGTTGAAGCTGAACAAATAGCTTTTTTAATGCACGTTAACGGTGCTCGTTTTCCCAAAATATTTTAGCTTCTTGAAGGGTGGTTGAGCGTCCATGCCCTGGAAATACCTGTGTTGTGGGGGGTAACTGCAGCAGTTTATCGATGGAGGTGGTTAGGGCATCGAATGAGCCGTCGGTTAGATCGGTTCGACCAACCGCGTTGCAAAAAAGAGTATCGCCTGAAAATAATACGTTGTTTGCGGGTAGATAAAACCCAACGCAACCAGCAGTATGACCCGGCAAGTGCACTACCTGAAAGGCTCCTACAAAGGTTTCGATGGTTTGGTTGTCTTGAAGCCAATGATCGGGGGTAAAGGGAGTGTATTGCACCCATGGAGGCATTACGCTCGGTTGATGAATACCGTTGAACCAATTGCTATCGGCAGGATGCCCATAAAGCGTTGCGTGTGATTCCTGCTGAAATTTGGATGCATCCGCCACATGGTCCCAATGCCCATGGGTTAATAACACCTGAACTTTTTTACCGATTAATAGGTTTTTTAGGGCGTCGAAGCTTTCGGGAGCCGCATCAATGATTAATGCCGAATGAGGGTCGATTGCGTAATAAACATTGGTTTGATAAGGACCGCAGGTAATGGACTGAAATAGGTTCATGATATGAGTTCGTATAACCCATCAGATCGGCGCTTAATCCAATGATTTACCTCCAAGTGAAAGATGAACGTTTGAAAGAATTCAGGCTTTAGGTCCAGTAATTCACAAATTTCTGCATCACACAGGGCACCTTTTTCTTCCAGCAACTCATAAATCTGCAACTCATTTGAATTGAGTTCTGGCTTGCTGCCGCTTTTAACCCGTTGAACGCGGGTGCCGAGATCTAATTGCAAGGGCAAGGGAGGCGCGCTTTTTAAATCTTCTAACACATCATCAACGCAGGTTACCAAGGTAGCTCCATTGCGGATTAAATGGTGACAGCCGCGATGCATGGGCGCATCAATTGGCCCCGGAACCGCAAATACCTGCCGATTTTGTTCGTTAGCGAGTACGGCCGTTAACATACTGCCGCCTTTGATATCCGATTCAACCACCAACGTTGCTTGGGTCATGCCCGATAGAATCCGATTGCGCCGCGGAAAGGTCATCCTCCCCACTTGCGTCCCGAATGGGAATTCGGATACTAAGCACCCCTGTTCTTTAATTTGGGCGTATAAATCCACATTTTCGCAGGGATAAATGTAATCCAGACCGCATCCCAAAACCGCAATGGTATAACCGTGGGCTTTGAGTGCGCCTTTGTGAGCGGCTGTATCTATTCCACGCGCAAATCCTCCAACTACTGTCCAGTTTCGTTCGGCCAATTCAACCCCAAAGCGTTCGGCAATCTGTAGCCCGTAAACATCTGCGTAACGGCTACCTATAACGGCAATTGAATTCCGTTCTGGGTAAAAATTCCCTAAATAATACAACCCAATCGGTGGGTCATAGATGGTTTTTAACAACGGAGGATACGAAGGATGTTCAAATGAGATAAAATGAGCACCTGTTTTTTCAAGATGCTGCTTTTCTTTATCGAGATTGAACAATTTTTGCCATTCCTCTAGCGATTTAATGGCTCCTGCCGGAATTGCAATACGCTTAAAATCATCCGCCTTGCCATTAAGAATGGCTAGGGGATCATTGTCAAAAAACTGTAAAAGTTTGTTGAGTGTAATCCAGCCGATTCGGGGAAGCGCATTTAAAATCAAAAAAGCATCTTCTCGAGAAAAGGTAGTCACACAAACTCAATAAATAAGCGTTAAATTGAAAAAATTATAGGCTTCTTGATGAAGCCTACTGATTTTTAAATTAAGCAGCTGGTTGAGTAACTGCTACTTTCCGATGGGCTTTGTCCCATACAACGATACCATCGATTAAGGCGAATAAGGTGAAATCCCTACCGACTCCGACATTTAAACCAGCATGGTATTGGGTGCCACGTTGACGCATCAGGATGGTTCCAGCATGAACCTGTTCTCCACTGTAACGTTTGACACCTAAATTTTTGCAACGACTATCACGTCCGTTTTTCGACGAACCTTGTGCGGCATGATGCGACATATAACCCTCTCTTTATTTTACCTTGATGGATTCAACGCGAATGACTGAAAGTTCTTGGCGGAATCCTTGCTTCCGTTGAAATCCTCCGCGACGACGATGTTTTAAAATGTGAACTTTATTGTCGCGCTTGTTTTCTAAAATTTTAACCTGCACTACTGCATTTTTTACCAAAGGATCACCAAAACGTACATCCGCACCATCTTCGCACATCAATACATCTTTAATATCGAGGGTCTTACCTGCTTCTGTATCGGGATAACGGTTAACCTTCAAGATATCGCCCTCTTGAACCGTAAATTGTCGTCCTTGTGTTTGAATAACCGCTTTCATGATTGTCCTTTACTAAAACCAAAATTTTATCTTTTGCAAGCTATTTTGGTATAAAATTGGATATTTTTTTAAAACATCCCAATCTTAAGCGATAAAATTAGATAGGAATTTTAGAGGATTAATTAAATATTATTTTAAACTTTATTAAAAATCAGTCAAGTTTTTAATTCAATCTTAATGTATTTCCCTATAGATTTTACTTGACTTACTTTGTTTTAAGTATAAAATATTTCTAGATAGAAATTTTAGCGGATTAAAATAAATATATATTTTAAACTTAGAGATTAAGTTTTAAAATTTAAAGTTAGTAACCTTTCTTAAGGTTACATTTTATTTTAAAAATAATACGAATTATTTTTGCACCCATCAAATACATAGAATAGATGCAATAAGCTGGCTCATTGAACCATTTGGCGTCCCGTAGGAGAATCGAACTCCTGTTGCCGGGATGAAAACCCGATGTCCTAACCTCTAGACGAACAGGACGCTTGAAATATTCTATAAGCAAAGGTTTTTATTAGAAAAACGCAACCTCTTTTACGCATTTTTTAACAAATAGACCCAGAAAATTATAAAATCCAGCGATCTATAGGGATTTGATGGCGCAACCAAGTTAGCTGTTTTTTGACCAAAGCGTAGGTGTTATGAACAATTTCCTGTTCTAGTTCCTGCACGGAGCTTGGATGTTTTAAAAACGCTAAGGTTTCGCGATAACCAATGGCGGAAGTTGCTGGGTATTCCGGAAGTAATTTATGAGCGTCGTTAAGGCGTTGGACTTCATCAATCAATCCCGCTTGTAGCATGGCGTGCGTACGTACCCGAATGCGCCATTTAAGTACCTCTAGTGGTTTTTGAATACACAGGGTGAGTTTTTGGAAATGCGCGTAGGGAATGGGCTGTGCCTTAAATTGGTTTGTAATTTCCTCCAAGGGTAATCCGGAGGACAAGCACCGTTCTAAGAGCTTTTTAATCAACCGCGGATTTTTTGTATCGAGCGTGGAAGGTAGGTTTGGATTTAACGCCTGCAGCCGTTTGAGGCAACTTTCAATACCTTCCTGTTGTTCTAAATCCGCGATTTGTTGGCGAATGGAAAAATCGGGCGCTAGGTCATCCACCATAGGGCTTAAAAAGCTTTTTAAATAGAAGCCGGATCCGCCTACAACCAATACGTTTTTGTTGCGGCTTGTTATATCCTCAACGCATTGCTGAGCGTATTGAATAAAGGTTTTTATGGAAAAGTAGCAGTTGGGTTCAGTAATATCGATTCCCCAATGAGGAACTTGGGCGCGTTCCGAAGGAGTTGGTTTGGCGGTACCGATATCCATGCCGCGATAAAATAACGAAGCGTCGCACGATAAAATTTCACAGTTATAGCGTTGAGCCAACGTTAAGGCCAATTTCGTTTTGCCCGATGCAGTGGGGCCTGCTAATAATACCATGAGTGGCATAGATGTTCCGCTAACTGACGTACTTAGTTACTTAATGTAATCATGTTAATGACGGAATACCCTAATGATAGCAACGAAAAAGGTTGACGGTAGATTTTGTTTATTCATATTAATTTTACAAGTTTGTGGCAAGGTAGCTCAGTAGGTAGAGCAGAGGCCTGAAAAGCCTTGTGTCGGCGGTTCGATCCCGCCCCTAGCCACCATAATAAAACTCGAGTTTGCAGCCAATTAGCGTTATAATTCTTACTAGAAGAACATGCTCTATTATTTGTGCTTATTGGAATCAACCTGCGGACCCTTGCGATTATTTCGTTATGTAACGTTTCGCAGTGCCTTGGGCTGTGTAACGGCATTATTGTGGGGTCTGTGGATTAGCCCAAAAATCTTTAAGTGGCTTCATCGATTGAACGCAATCAATACCGAACGTACCGCAGAGGTATTTGAGGTAAAAAGTGTGTTTAATCAGCTCAATCAATTGCATCAAGGCAAGAAGCATACGACATCCATGGGGGGCGTTGGAATTGTTTCGGGCGTGTTGATTGCATCGTTATTGTGGATGAAACCCAATGTATATAGTTATAGTGCCTTGGTGGCAGGATTGTTGATGGGGTTATTGGGCTTAACGGATGATTTACTGAAAATAAAATTTAACAATGCGCGCGGGGTGAGTAGCCAAGTTAAATGGTTAGCGCAAGGACTATTGACCCTAGGATTGCTGTACTTTTTGCTGAGAATCCCAGAAGTGGGTTCAAAGATAGACGGGCTTCAACTGCCGTTCTTCAAACATCCTTGGGTAGCGACTCTACCGCCTATGCTCTTATTCTTGTTTTGGTTTTTCGTTATTTCCGGAACCAGCAATGGGGTTAATTTAACCGACGGGATGGATGGATTGGCCATCGGTTGTTCGGTGATTGTGCTACTGACTTATTCTATATTTACTTATTGCACGGGTAATATTAACTTTAGCCATTATTTAAACATCCCCTATCTGCGCGGCGTCGAAGAATTAACGGTGTTATGTTGGGGGGTCGCAGGCGCAGGCATAGCTTTCTTGTGGTTCAATACCTATCCGGCAGAAATTTTTATGGGCGATACCGGTTCATTGGCGATTGGAACTTGGATTGCATGTATTGCCCTGATTACCCAACAAGCCTTTACGTTAGTGTTAATCGGTTTCGTGTTCGTAATTGAAACGCTTTCGGTTATCCTCCAGCTTTCATCGCTCAAATTATTCAATAAGCGTTGTTTTAAGTTAGCGCCTATCCACCATCATTTTGAATTGTCCGGAATACCTGAACCGAAAATTGTGGTGCGTTTTTGGATTATTTCTGTGCTGTGTGCGCTTTTGGGGCTTATGACGTTAAAATTGCGATAATCATGCAGTGCAAATTAGAGCCGTTTTTGCATAAAAAACCACTGGTTGGTATTTTCGGAGCAGGTTTGTCAGGTAAAGGAGCGGCAAGTTTATGTAAAGCGCTCCATTGGTCTTATGAGCTGCTGGATGAGAAAGAATCACAATCGCCGCGCTTTGAATCCTACGGTCTGTGTATCTTTAGCCCCGGTTTTGCCCCCAATCATCCTTGGAAAATTCAAGCGCAACGGGCTCATGCACTCTGTGTTAACGAATTGGATTTTGCAGCTACTTGCTTTACCAATCCGATTATAGCGGTAACCGGTACCAATGGAAAAACCTCGGTAACGGAGTTGATGGCTCAATTGTTGCAGGACAATGGACAGGAAGCGTTATCGGTAGGCAATAACGGTCGTGTGTTATCGCAAGCGGTTGCTGATGCAGCGTTGTCCGACAAAGGAGTGTATGTGTGCGAAGTCAGTTCGTTTCAAGCCGCTACCCTGCAATGGTTTCGTCCAATTTGTACTCTGTGGACCAACTTTGCGCCGGATCATTTGGACTACCATGGCGGATTGAAAGAGTATTTTTTGGCGAAATACCATCTAGTAACCTTAACAGATGGTCCGTGTATCTGCGGTCCTAGTTTACGGGAATGGATGGAGCATTTTGGGATGTCTTGCCCTACCCTGCAGTTTGTTGAACCAGATGCGGTCACAAATCAGGAACTAACTCAGTTCCCCAACAGCTTTTCTTATGGCCAACGCGAGAATTTTGCTCTCATCCAAACTTATGCGCGTTTCAAGGGGATTGATGACGCAATCGTTGCGCATTGCCTAACGAACTTTAAACAAGCTCCTCACCGACTTCATTGTTGCTGCAAAACCGATACAGTGGCTTTTTGGAACGATTCTAAGGGTACCAATTTGCATGCAGTTAAAGCAGCTTTGGAAAGTTTGAAGCACTTACCGCATTTACATTGGATTTTAGGGGGCGGCGGCAAGGGCGAAGTGTTGCAAGGATTTATCGATTTATTGAATGCTTATCCGATTGAACAAATTTATTTGGTAGGTGAAACGGGCGAACAATTGTTTGAGCAAGCACACCAATTTCACGTACCCGTGGCTCATTGCAGTCATTTAGCGCAGGTATTTACACAATTACCCCAAAATGCACCGTTCAATTTAGTACTGAGTCCCGGTTTTACCAGTTGGGATCAGTTTTCATCCTATGCAGAACGCGGGGATTTGTTTGAACGCTTGGCTCAGCAATATATTGCCGCTTCGTAGGAGCCTTAGAACGTTCTTCCTACGCCCAAATAGATTTGGTCGGAATGGAGGTTAGCCAACTTTGGGATTGCGTACCCATAGCATTTAGCTCCAAACATCTGATGCAAACCGATATGGCGGTAGCCCACCTCGAATAAGGTTTCAAATTTCTCAGCGCGTACAAACAGCGTAAAATTGTACAGCAATGAGCCGGAATGGACGTACTTACGATGGTTTTCAATGTAGCCACGCCAGAGTGCTCCTGTTATGTTGGTCACAAACCATTCCATTGTAGTAAATTTTGTACAGACATAAGCACCCCCAATCCCTCCGCCGATGCCAACGGATAGGTAATCGAGTAAATACTGCTCCCAATAAGCATTAACCTGTGCTCCCGCAATGCGCTGGTTTTTGAGATAGAGCAGTCTTGTACTATACCTAGTCTGCCGAGCTGGGCGAGGATTTGGTTGACGGTAATAAACTCGAGCGACAAAATCAGGTATAGGAAAACTAAATGCATTGTCATATTCATGTACTGGTCTAGCTTTCGTATCTAAATTGGCATAGGCACCTAAAATTTCTACTTCCAGTCCTAAAGACCCAATATCAAACACATCAAACCGTCCACCTAAAGCTACCGATAGATTTTTATGATCTTTGTATTTAAATGATCCTGAGGTACTCATGTAGTTATTATCGTTGCTGCGTCCGATAATAAAGTTTTTGGGGCCTATTGTAGTTGGAACTATACCTGTTTGACTTCGGCTTAAGAATTGACCGATATCGTCCCCCTTCAGCTCTCCGAATCCCGAACGTACCATTACGTACAAACCATAACAGGGGGTTTGTATTCCTAAGGCGATGCTTAGGGCTAATAATAGGTTTATTCGATGAAACATGTTATTAAAGGTTTCGGAATTCGCGCTGCATTGCAAGTTTTTTTTGGGGGGGGGGGTAGAAGCCGTTCCGCTTCTAGTGCGGAAAAACGGGGGCTTTAACCTTCGGTATTCTTACTAAAACACTGTATTTTCTAGGGTTTGACATGAGATGTTTATTTGGGCATTATAATTTCCGCCTATGATCAGTGACCCACTTTTGAGTGTTCACATAGATGCAATTAAAAACAATTACCAGGCGATACGTACCATCGGTGCAGTTGACGTTTGTCCTGTGTTAAAGGCAGATGCTTATGGTTTGGGTGCTCAAGCTATTGCGCAAGCGCTTGTATCGCTAGGATGTTCTGGCGTTTACGTTTGTACTCCGTCGGAAGGGATAGCCATTCGAGAAGTATGCCCTACCCTACCCATTTATATTTTGAATGGGATTACCGAAGGTACAAAAGAGGTTTTTAAGGATTATGGTTTAACGCCGGTTATTAATGATTTGCAGCAATTTGCTTTGTGGGAACGGTTAGTTGCTTCTTACCCTACTGGATGCGTAATTAGTTTAGAGACAGGTTTAAATCGTTTAGGGGTTCCTGAGCGCGATTGGTCGCAGTTAACTGCTGATCGTCTGAAACAGGCTCGGGCTTTGTTTGTCTTAACCCATTTTGCTTGTGCGGAACCTGGGATAACGCCGGATGCTGATATTGAGCGTAAACAAAACGCACGTCAATTGGCAGGGTATGGGCGCGCATTGAGTTATTTTAACCTATCAGGAAGCATTAACTTGGATGCTTATGCGGTTAATGCTCAACGTTATCCGGTTGCCCAAGTTCGTACCGGTAGCGCATTATTGTATGGGTTTAATCAATCACAATCGTCGATTGCTTTGTCGCCAACCATTACCTTGCAAGCACCGATTATTCAAATTACTTCGCTAACAACCGAAGATTTTGTTGGGTATGGCGCGACGTATAAAGTTAAGCAGCCGATAAAGTCAGCTGTCGTTGGGATAGGATATGCGCATGGTATTCCCCGCAGCTTAAGCAATTGCGGCAAAGTGTTTTTGACGGATGGCGCGCGATGGTATACCGCCCCTATGATTGGGCGGGTATCGATGAACCTCATTAATTGCGATGTAAGTTCGGTTCCTCAGGAAGCATTGGATAAGGGCGTTGTGTATTTATTAAACGAGCATTATACCCTGCAGGATATGGGTCAGGATGCTCATTGTTTAGATGCAGAAATTTCCTGTAGGTTCAATCGCTTGGAAGTGCGCTATATTCCTTGATCCAAGGCGATAGGATTTGACATCAAAGCACTTTTGATGTAAATAAAGTATAAGTATAATAGTTTTTTCGAATAAATAGAATAGAAAAAGGGGGTGTTCCGGTTTCGATTTTGTAAATGGAATAAAAACGGCATGTCGGAGAAGATGGTTGGCTTCGTTATCAATCCATCGCAACAATAAGTGAAAACAATGTTGTAAAATTCCCAGGCGCATCCTTACGGATGGCTGCCTAGGCCTTAATGAATTGTAAGTTATACAGTTCTGCTTTTAAGATCCATGCTCGCTAGGTTTTAAAAGCTGTCTCAGCGAGTATAGCAAAGAAGCGTTGCAGGTCTGTGCTGTATTTCTTTGCAACTTACACTGCAAAACAGGTATCTATGGCATTGCAGTGGACATTAATGAGATACTATACATGTAGAAGTTTTTGTGGCATGTGCAAAAGACGCGAGTTCAATTCTCGCCACCTCCACCAACATAAACAATAGATTCGAACCCCACTAGCTTAAACCCACTAGAGTTATTTTGGGTTTTAGTAAGTTAAAAGAGTTAAAGTAAGTATGAACAATCCATTCGTTATACAGGATTTAAATTTTCGCAAGGATATTGGCGCGAACTGTTTATTGGTTCAAGTAGGTCCCTTCCGTTTGGTTGTGGATTCTGGTATGGACCCCAAGCATTTGGGCAATGATTCTCTGCCGAATTTTGCGCTATTAGGAGATCAGCCGATAGACTTTATCATCCTAACCCATAGCCATTTGGATCATATAGGTACCTTGCCTATTTTATCTAAAAAAGCACCTAAGGCGCCGGTTTTGGTAAGCATACCCACGAGCTTATTGGCTCCATTAATGCTTAACAATTCGTACTCGGTTATGTGTCGGCAAAAGAAAGAGAAGGAAATACCTGAATATCCGCTGTTTACTAAAGCCGATGTACTTGCGCTTGAAAAACGCTTTTTTACCCTAAAATTTGGCCAAAGTTATACGCTCGAAAAGGAAGGGCATAGCGCAAAAATTACGATGTACCCAGCGGGTCACGTTTTGGGTGCCGTCAGCGTACTCATTGAATACGAAGGTCGGCAGTTGTTTATTACCGGCGATATCCTATTTTCTGACCAAAATTCGTTACGTGGCGCGCAAATTCCCCAGTTAGATCATTTGGATGTATTGATGCTCGAAACCACGCGTGGTTCTACCGAACGAACTGCTTTACGTCGCGATGAGGAAAAGCGTTTGTTGAGCATTATCCGCAAAACCATTGATCAGGGCGGCGCCTGCTTAATTCCAGCGTTTGCTTTAGGACGCATTCAGGAACTTTTGGTGTTAATGTACAATGCTAAGCGTTCGCATCAATTACCCAATTGCCCTATTTTTTGCTCCGGACTCGGTATGTCCCTCATTAATACCTTTGATGAGATGGGTAAAAAGCTGCGGTCGGTTAACTTTAGCCGTCACATCCTAAAACAGTTGAACATCAAGCAATTACGTCGGTCGAAGATTGATCCGCATACCACCCGCCTAAAACGGCCTGCGATTTATTTATTAAGTAGCGGTATGTTGGCGGAACATACACCGGCGTATAACATTGCCGCTTGTTTGCTTGGGGATTCCGACAATTCAATTTGTTTTGTCGGTCATTGCGACCCCACTACTCCCGGAGGGCAGCTGTTGCAAAACCGAAACGCAGAAACCTTTACTTTTGAGGAATCGCATTTTACAGCTCCGATTAAGGCAGCTATTGAGCATTTTGATTTAAGCGGCCATGCAGACCGTAACGATCTCTATCAGTTTGCCGTTCAACAACACCCAAAGGCGGTAGTATTAACCCATGGAGATCCAGAAGCACGTCAATGGTTTGCAGACCAATTCGCTAAGAATGCAAGCGGTCTGAAGGTGCTTGACCCTGAAGTGGGGGTTCCTTACAATTTGTAATTTTTATGGCTTTATCTGGGACTATTAAACCTCTTACTCGTTATCCATCTGGTAGTCTTCGAGAACTATGGGCAATTGCTTGGCCGCTGATGCTATCAGGACTTTCTGGTTCCCTTATGGTGTTTACCGATCGAGCGATCCTCGCTCATTACCATTCGGATGCCTTTAATGCATGCGTCACCGTTCAGCCATGGGTATGGACGTGCGAACTAGGTTTAATGGCAATTGTCAGTTGCAGTGAAGTGATTGTAGGTCGCCTCAATGGTGCCAAAGAGTTGCAACGGATTGGGTCGGCAGTATGGGAAGTGATGATGCTCGCATTTTCTTCCTACTTGATCCTTATTCCGGTAATGATTTTTGCCCCATACCTGCTTTTAAGCACCGTTGGGCCTGAAGGTATTCGGTATATGCGTATGCTTTTGACAACCATGCCGTTTGAATTGGCAGGGTTTGGTGCAATCGTGTCATTTTTCGTAGGTCGTTGCGATACGAAAAAAATTCCAGCAATTTTTATCGGCGGTAATCTCTTGAACGCCATTTTGGATTATTGGTTTGTGTTCGGAGGCTTGGGAATACCCAGCATGGGAATTACAGGCGCAGGATTGGGAACCAACATTTCTCAGTTGGTTTGTTTTGGGTCATTTTTAACGCTTTTTTTGCGTAAAAAATACCGTGAAGAATATGGGATTGGAAAACTCCAATGGTCTTGGGATGTAATTCATCAATGCTTCAAAATTGGGCTACCCAACGCGCTTGTTATCGTATGTAATACAGCAGGATGGGCCTGCGTGTATTTGTGCTTCGCCAATTATTTATCGCCAGCTTCTTATAAAGCATTTTGTGCCGTTAGTACCTTCTATACCTTTTCGTTTTTTGTCTTAGACGGAAATAGTAAAAGTGTCTGTACGCTGTGTGCTAATCTCATTGGTTCAGGACATGCGGAACGTATGGGAACCATCTTAAAACAAGGAGTGCGGTTAATCTCCATTTGGGCGGTTATTTTCGGTGTATTTTTATACTTTTCGAACCCCATTGTTCAGTTCTTATCCTCTAATGAATTTGCCTCCGATGCGTCTTTTAATAAACAAGCTGGGTTATTTATGATCGGCTATTGGTTGATGTTTTGCACAGAAGGCAGTTTTATGTGTACGACAGGCTTTCTGTTCGCCTTATTTAAGGTTAAGTGGATTTTGACCATCAATTTGGTCTTGTATATAGCCATGGTATTGGTTCCAGTATATTTTGCTGTGGCTATAAATCATTGGAATCCGATTATATATCCGGCATTAGTTGTAATAAAATTCTGCCTTATTTTAGCTGGATTTTATCTTTGGTATTCCAAAAAAACTTGGGCGAACAACGTAATTACTCAATTGAAAAACGATTGATAGATAGGTTGAAATTGTTTAGCATAAAAGAGATTATGAGGAACCTAAAGGGAGTTGTTGGTTGTGTATTTATTAGCGGTATGTTGACAGGATGCGCTTCCGTTCAGGAGGAGTATAATGAGCAACAACATGAAAGCGCGGCGGTGGATACAACGCTTGTTCAAGCGCAGGATATCGCTGATTCTATGGAGGCAGAACCCTATGTATTAAAAGAATCGGGGAGTTACTCCTTACCCGCTCTTTTATCATTAGGTTTAGCTAGGAATCCACAAACCCGTATTGCTTGGTGGCAAGGGCAGCAAGCGTTAGCGCAGGCAAAACGAGCAGAAGCGCCTTATTTTCCAACCATAGTGGGCAATATACAAGCCAATCATAACCAAACAGGGGCTATTTTAAATCAACCAACCACGAAGGTGGATAATTGGGGGCCTGGGTTGAACGTCAATTATCGTCTGTTCCAATTTGGTGCGGATCATGCGGGTGCAGAAAGTGCTGCGTATGCATTGTCGGCAGCTAATTATAGTGAGAATTTCACCTTACAAACGGTCGTATTTAATATACAGAGCAAGTACTATCAGTTAGCATCGGCTATTGCGAAGGTTAACGCGCGTCAGAGCAGCTTGCAGGATGCAATCGCTTCTTATCAGGCTGCGGAAAAACGGATGGCCAATGGATTGGCACCGAAACAGGATGTTTTATTGGCAAAAGCAGATCAGATAGAGGCAGAATATGAATTGCAGTCTGCTGAAGGTGATCGTGGACGTTATCGTGCGGAATTAGCAACAGTCGTAGGTCTTTCTGCTTCGAGCAAATTAGATATTGATATTACATTTGGGGATCCAGGAGATTTAACGGAAGAAGTGGAAAAATTGATGGATAGCGCTTTAGAAAAACGTGCGGATATTTTAGCGCAAGAAGAATTGCTCCATGCGGCTGAATGGGCACATTTGAAGTCTGAGCGCGAACGCCTACCTGCGGTTAATTTGGTGGGTAATTTGAATACGCTGCGTTACCGTCATGATTCCAATTGGCAGCATAATTATGGGTTAGGGGTGAACCTAACTTGGACACTTTTTGATGGTTTTGATAAGCAATATAAGGAATTGGAACATTACGCTTCCATGAAGGTTAAATTGTTTGAGCTGCATCAAAAGAAGCTAACAGTGTTGCAGGATGTATGTGGCGAATTTCATGCTTTTCAAGCTGCAAAGAAATTGTTGGCATCTTCAACGGCTTTGGAACAAGCTGCAAAAGAAAGTTTGAAGGCGGTTCGTATCGGTTACAGCGCAGGATTAAACAGCTTGTTGGATTTGTTGTCTGCACAAAAAACCTTGTCTAATGCACGCTTAAAGCGTATTAGTGCTCAATCAGACTTAGCTATACACTGGGCTAAATTAGCCTATGTTGCGGGTCAAATCGATGTAGATAAGTATCAGTATGGGAAATAGAAAAACTTTTTGGATTTGTACAGCCATTGGTCTTTTCGGCATATGGTTTTATATGGGTCATCACAAGAAGGCCGAGAAGCAAGCAGGTGGCTATTCGATGCGTTTAACCCTAACGGCTGCTCAGCCGCAAATCGCCACTGTTAAGCGTTATTTAACCTGCGTTGGTCAATGTACGCCCTATCAACATGTAGTCATTATTCCTAACGTTTCCGGAACCTTGATTGAGGTTAAGCGTCCGAATGGGGGTTGGGTGAAAAAGGATGAAGTTTTGTTCCAAATTAAAGAGCGTAAATTTAAAGCTGCATTGGCTCAAAGTGTAGCGCAAGGTGAAAGCGATCAGGCAAAATTGGAGCTTAATGTTCTGAAATTGAACCGTTCGGAAGAATTACGTTCTGAAAAATATTTGTCTCAACAGGAATACGATACGTATAAGGCAAATGTGGCGGCAAGTAAGGCACAAGTTGCTATGGATCAAGCCGCTATTGAATTGAAAAAGATCGACCTAGAGGATTGCGTAATTTCAGCGCCATTTGAAGGTGAATTAAGCCGTTCTTACGTGGATGCGCAAAACTTCGTTCCTCAAGGTACGCAGTTGGCGATTTTGAACCAAATGAAACCGATTTACGTTGATACTTTTGTTTCGGAAAAATACGTAAGTCCATTGTTGTCCGCCAATCGCGATGAAATCCAAGTGGACGCGCGGTTGATTGATGATGCATCGGTTGGGCAAATGGGGAAGTTGGTATTTTTGGCAAACGAAGTGGATAAATCAACCGGTACCTTTGATCTCCGTGTTGAATTTGAAAATGCGAATTTGGAATTTTGGGCAGGACGTGGCGTTGATCTGAAAATTTACTACCAAACGGTTCCTGATGCGTGCTTGGTACCTGCAGGAGCCATTCATGAAGGGAATAGTGGAAGTTTTGTTTACATTGTTAATCAAAAGGGATGCGCAGAAATGTGCCCTGTTACCGTCGGCCAAACCTATTCGAATTGGATTGTTGTAGAAGGCGTGGACAAAGACATGCAGGTGATTGCTGATGACCATCCGTTGTTAGCACCTGGAATGCCTGTTCAAATAACCCGCAGTATTACCCCGCCTCAGAGCTTTAAATAAATCGATCCATGAAAAGTATTTGCGATCCTTTTATTAAGCGCCCTATTGCTACTATTTTATTAGCAATTTCGATTAGTTTATTGGGTATTGCTGCTTATCGGCGATTGCCCATTAGCGCGCTCCCTAAGGTGGATTATCCGGTTATTGTTGTATCAGCTCAATTCCCAGGGATGAGTGCAGAAATGATGGCAAATTCCATCGCAAGTCCATTGGAAAAAGAATTCATGAAGATCGATGGACTTAAGGAGGTTTTGTCCGAAAGCCGCTTGGGAAGCACAACTTTGACATTGAATTTTGAATTGGATCGTCCTATCGATGCAGCAACGGTTGATGTGCAGGCTGCGATTGCTCGTTCTAAGTATAAATTACCGAGCGATATGCCTTTCGATCCGCAATACATGAAAAAGAATCCCAATAGTGATCCTATTTTCTATATTGGTCTGGCTAGCGAAAGTATGCCCAGTTCTGAGTTGTATGAT
>JAKSVZ010000004.1 GCA_024407725.1 Opitutales bacterium | reverse complement strand
GTGATGAAGCCGAGTTTATTGAGTTCATCGTAAAAGGGTTGTAGGTCATAGCCGAGCAAGCGAGCGCCTTCTAAATTAGGATGGGCATCGAGGAGGATATGATAGATATTGGGATAATCCCCATCGGGTTGTACCGGATGTTCTTGTTGATGACGCTCCAATTGAGCGTATTCATGTACTTTGTGGGTTATCTGACCGAATAGGATGATCAACTGAACTCCCATGAAGATGTTGAGTATCTTAACGGTTGTTTTAAGGACAGTAGGGTGTTTACGGAGCCATAGGTACCCAAATATTACAACCGGGATAAACACACCGAGTACCACAGTATAGCGATAATCATGGATGAGGTCATAGAGTGCTTGAGTCCAAGTGCAGCTGTGGCGGATAAAGCTTAATACGGGTCTGCTGAACCAGAACGCTCCCCAAAGGGTATAAGCAGCTAAACAGGCACGATCACTATTGCGGAAGATTAACCGTAAGATGAGCCATACTAATGCATGGATGAGTGCAAATATCCCGATGATGATGGCTGTATCCTGACCTGGTATTTGCGGGTAGTTCTTTTGGTAGAAATCTAGTGGTACAAGGCACGCTGCTAAGATGCCTACGCCTAATGATTCTAACCAAAAACGAATAAACTTCATGCCTCTAATATGAGGGAAATACTATGCGGTTGGCAAGAAGTTATGTTTATTTATCCGTTGACTTATGGGGCGATGAGTTTTCATGATAAGGAACAAATTGCCCGATGGTGTAATGGTAGCACGAAAGATTCTGGCTCTTTTAGTCTAGGTTCGAGTCCTCGTCGGGCAGCCATAATAGGTGTTGTGTAGAGTTGGCATACGTTCTGACTTGAAAGGCTTGGGTTTTTACCCATAATGAAGGAAATTCATGTTTAAAAGTTTGCTAAAGCATTTTGTTGGGCGTCACTACAAAAAATTTCAGAAGGGCTGTCAGCCGATTATAGCGAGCATCAATGCCTTAGAGCAAAGCATGCAGTCGTGGTCTGAAGACAAAATCAAAGCTCAAACTGCCTTGTTAAAGCAACGGTATCAACAAGGGGAGTCGTTAGATGCGTTGTTACCTGAAGCGTTTGCAACGATTAAGAATGTTGCTCGTCGTTTAGTGGGGACATCGGTAACGGTTTGCGGGCATGCGATTACGTGGGACATGATTCATTACGATGTTCAGCTGCTTGGTGGAATTGCGTTACATAGAGGATACATTGCGGAAATGGCTACAGGTGAAGGTAAGACCTTGGTAGCGACCTTGCCTTTGTATTTGAATGCGCTTACAGGGAAAAATTGCCAATTGGTAACGGTTAATGATTACCTAGCGCGGCGTGACTCCGAATGGATGGGGTATTTATTTTCGTATTTAGGGTTAACGGTAGGCTGTATTCAAAACGGTATGAATTCGCAGGAGCGTCAAAAGGCTTATGCGGCGGACATTACCTATGGTACGGCTTCTGAATTTGGTTTTGATTATTTACGGGACAATGGAATGGCGTTGCGGTCAGAGGACCAAGTACAGCGGGATCATTACTTCTGTATTGTTGATGAAGTGGATTCGGTTCTGATTGATGAAGCGCGTACGCCGTTAATCATCTCGGGGGAATCGGATGGGGAAGATTTTATCGACCTCTTTGTTCAATTGCAGCCGAAGGTACAGCATTTGTATCAGTTGCAAAGTCGTTTGTGCAGCGAATTGATGGAGCAAGTTAAGCCGATGCTGGTCGAAGGGGTACAGCCGGCTGTTTTTGAGCAAGGGCTTGAAAAACTCTATCAGTTGAAGTTGGCAAATCCTAAAAACAGTGAGTTGTTGCATATTTTGGAGGAAGGGCGGATTTGTCGCGCGTATAACAAGTTTGAAACTCAATTGTCGGCTGAATATAACCGCAAACGGGCGTATGATTTAAAAGAAGCGCTGTATTACGCGATTGAGGAAAAGTTCCAACAGACGGATTTAACCGAAAAGGGACGTAGTGCGTTGAGCCCCAATGATCCGGAAGCGTTTACCTTGCCGGATTTACCGGTGCTTTTTAGTGAAATCGAAGGGCGTTCGGATTTAAGCGCAGACCAAAAGCTGCAAGAACGGCAAGCAGCGGAAGCTTTGTTTGTTAAACGGAGCGGGTCTATCCACTGTATCAATCAACTGTTGCGGGCGTATACGCTCTATCAACGGGATGATCAGTATATCGTATCCGATGGTACGGTGGTGATTATTGATGAAAATACGGGGCGTGCGATGCCGGGTCGTCGGTGGAACGAAGGCCTCCATCAAGCGATTGAGGCGAAGGAAGGGCTGCGTCCAGAACGGGAAACCAAGACCTACGCAACTATTACCCTGCAAAATTATTTCCGTTTATATACGAAATTGTCTGGAATGACGGGTACTGCTGAAACTGAAGCCCAAGAGTTTTTTGACATTTATCATTTGCGGGTGATGGCGATTCCCACCAACAAGCCCTGTATTCGCGTGGACGAAAACGATGTGGTATTTAAAACCCGTAAGGCCAAGTATCGGGCGGTTATTCAGGATATTGAAGCAGCGCATAAAGTTGGGCAGCCGGTATTGGTAGGAACTACGTCGGTTGAAGCGTCGGAGCAGCTCAGTCAAATGCTCAAACGGCTTCCGAATGCAATTCCGCATACGGTACTTAATGCCAAATTTCACCAAAAAGAAGCTGAGATTGTAGCGCAAGCGGGCAATAAGGGCGCGGTGACCATCGCGACTAACATGGCGGGACGCGGTACGGATATTAAATTGGGTGAAGGCGTAGCGGAACTCGGCGGGCTGTTGGTTTTAGGAACCGAACGGCATGAATCTCGCCGCGTGGATCGTCAGTTGCGCGGGCGTTGTTCGCGTCAAGGCGACCCAGGTAAATCGAAATTCTTCATTTCGTTAGAAGATAACCTGATGCGTTTGTTTGCGAATACCGACCGCATAGCGCCTCTATTGGAACGTTCCATGGGGGAAGATGAATCCCTCAGCCATCCTATTTTAAATCATTCGATTCAATCGGCTCAGAAAAAGGTAGAGCAGCGCAATTATTCTGTTCGTAAGCGTTTATTGCAGTACGATGATGTGTTGAACAAGCAGCGGACGTTAATTTACGGCGTGCGTCAAGATGCGTTGTGTTCGGAAGAACCGGCGGATATTGTTTGGGAATTGATTGGGGATGAACTGGAAGAGCGGGTAAGTCCGTTTATCGACAAATCCAATGCGGCCAATCCGGATCAATGGGAACAGTTAGTGCATTGGCTCAATTTGCAATTTCCCCTGTTTTTAAAGCGCGAGGATTTGTCCGCCATTCCGGCGAATCAATTAAGTCAGCATTTATTGGACAAGGTAAAAGCCTTGTATCAATCCAAGCAAGCGATTGAAGGGGTTGAATCGTCGCTGCAAATGATCCGCTGGGTATTGTTGCGCGCGATTGATAAGAACTGGCAAAATCAACTGACTGAGTTGGAAAATCTCCGCCAAAGCGTGAATTTGCGTGGTTATGGTCAAAAAGATCCGTTAACCGAATACAAGGTGGAAGCTTATCGCTGCTTTGAGCAAATGATGTCGCAAATCCGTCAGGATGTATGCTTTGGGTTATTCCGTGCAGCAGAACATCCTGAATCCATTGATGCGTTGGTTGCTAAAGTAGCACAAGCGCGCTTCCAAAAGGATAATCCGGATGCACCCGCCGGCGGTTCTGATAAACCAGAACAGCCTGAAATTGAACTCCCTAAGCCCATTAAACGCGAACTGCCCAAAGTCGGCCGTAACGACCTATGTCCTTGTGGCAGCGGCAAGAAGTTCAAAAAGTGCTGCGGAAAACAAGAAACCGCCGTTCGATCCTAAGGCCAAAAAGCCATGGATTACATCGGAATTGATTACGGCAGTAAGATTATCGGTTTAAGCTGGGGTTCCGATACCCTAAGCGTGGTGGTTCCTCTTAAAGCCATTCGCCCCTTTCATTCCCTTGAACAAGCGTTAACCACCTTGCAACAACGCGTAGCCGAACACCCCTGTGATGCCTTTGTGGTGGGTTGGCCGTTGCATATGGATGGTCGCGAAGGGAAACGTACGCAGGAAGTTCAACGCTTTGTAGATGCCCTAAAAAAGGCCATCGCTAAGCCTGTAATCCTCCAAGACGAGCGCTTGTCCACTGAGGCGGCTAAGGATGATTTGGCTTTTGATACCTTATCCCTAAAACGCTCGAAGCAAACAAAGGCGTCAGGGCATTTGGATTCGCAGGCGGCTAAAATTATCCTCGAGGATTATTTGAATCGCGCCTAATCAGCTTTTATTCAAACGGCACCTGTGAAAATACCCGCTCAGCCCCATTATACCGTAAAATTAATGCGCACCCTTTTGCAATAACCTCCTCTGGCAGCTCATTGGGCAAATCCGAGATGTAGTTCGGTACGCCGTTCTTAAAAAAGTCAGTGGTTATCAGGTTGTGATTGGGCTTCTGATGCCATGAATCACAAGGGGATGAAACATAGTCAATGAGCGACCCTTGCTCGCCTA
Organism: Opitutales bacterium; assembly: GCA_024407725.1. Lineage (GTDB taxonomy): Bacteria > Verrucomicrobiota > Verrucomicrobiia > Opitutales > UBA9783 > UBA3869. The sequence continues at coordinate 54,035 of JAKSVZ010000004.1, read as the reverse complement.
TGAACTCAATTTCCAGCAATTCCGTCGTTTTATTGTCCTTAAAGGTAAAGGTAATACCCCAGTAAGCTTGGCGGTTGGTCAGCCCCGATTTTTTAAAAAACACATGGGGTTCAATGCCGGATAAAACGCGATTATCCTCCAATTTCAGGCGTTTTTCCGTCATTTCAACCGCTTTGTAGGTAAAGAAGGCGGATAACGCACTGATCCCAAGCGCAAAATTTCCGCTTAAAAACGCTAGAATCACCAATACCAACAGCGTACACGTCACTAACGCTCGGTAACGCACCAGCGCCTGCGTCCACCGTTCTAACCCAATACACGCCGCGTGTTCCGCAATCAGCAGTTTGGTACGTAATGGCGCTTTTAGCCACGTGTGAAAGGAGTGCTTAGGAGGGTTCATTAGGTAATAGTTGGGTAACGCCATAGTTATAATGGTGTCCTTTAAAACGCCATTCTTCATTTCCGTCCTTATTCTTGTCGATATGTTCTGGATCTCCGAACAAAATCGTACGTATTATAAGTTGGTTGTTGCCTTTTATTGGCTTGAGGGCGTATTGGCAATAAATTTTAAAGTTTTTGTTAATTATTTCTTGAGGAATATTTTCTGCTTTGTAGGAGCCTAATTTCATAGGGAATGCGTCTTTTAAATGACAATCTCCCTCAATATACTGCATATTTTTTTGCTTAGTTAAATAACCTAATAAGTTGTCCTTCCCTTCCTCCAACCTAAATAATACCTTTTTCCTTGTTATCGTTGGTAAATAGACATCGTTGACCCTATCGGTAAGGTCGAATGACAGTTCGAATTCTGTTTCGTTGTTTATTGACTGTTGCTTTGTCAAAATTATTTCAGGTGTCCCACAGTACTTGCCTAAATATAACACATCAGAGTTGCATAGTATCTTGTGTATCAAATTGATCGGTGCCAAAATCGTACGTGATGCAGACTTATACTGTAGAGTGCACCCAACACCTGCCTGAATAACATCAACGGGAATAGGTAATGGGTGACTAGTTGTAAACGTAATATCATTTAATAGGGTTATCTCTTCGTCCATTTTCCATGACCTATTTAATTTACTATGATTATACAGAGTCATCCCGTTTAAGTACTGAAACAATGGACTTGTTTTATCAAAACTAATATCTACTAGATACTGATTTATGTTTTCGTTGATCAGTTCTAATTGCAGGGAAATTGTAAACATTATTTGTGTTAAAGGTATGTGTGGTTGTGGATATGGGCTGTAAAGATTTAGATTTATCCCCTCGATGTTGTTTAATACCCATTCATCCTCCACCCTCATTCGTTCTTCAGATATTTTTATTGATTTCTTGGCATAAACCGCTGATACAGCGCTAACCGCAGTAGCCGTAAGCATTAATAGTGTAGACACCGCATCGCTTTTCCCTTTTAGAATTAAAAAAACTAAAACCACTAGGAATCCAAGGGTAACGGTGCCATACCTCTGGCGGATGAATTGAATAACCCAATTAAAGAACTTTTCTAACAACGGTTCTAAGCGCTCACGAAATAGCCAGATACCTATTATTAAAGCACTTAACAACAGCCAGTACCAATGATCCAGCAACCAAGCAGCAAAACCATGCTCGCCTGATTGCCAACTCATAGCTCAATGCCCCAATTACCCGAGTTTTTCGGCCTCAGGCTCCATAAGCGGGGCAGCGGGTGTTTCTAGGGTATCGGAGCAAGCGCCTTTAGCGAGGCAAGTTCCTCCGGAAACGCGTACCTTATTAGCGACTTCGTTTGCCACCTTTTCCATGACTTCGGGATGGCTTTTAAGGTAAGCTTTAGCGGCTTCGCGGCCTTGACCGATGAGGTTCCCTTGATAGGAGACCCAAGCGCCTTTTTTCTCAAAAATGCCGTGTTCGATACCCAAATCAATCACGGAGGAGGATTGGGAAATACCTTCGTCGTACATGATATCGAATTCGCATTCGGTAAATGGGGGCGCGACCTTGTTTTTAACGACCTTTAAGCGCGTGCGGTTGCCGATAACGCGGCCGGTTGGGTCTTTGATTTGACCGATGCGGCGGATATCCATACGAACGGACGCAAAGAATTTGAGGGCGCGACCGCCGGTGGTGGTTTCCGGATTACCAAACATAACGCCGATTTTTTCACGGATTTGGTTGGTAAAGATACAAATGCACTTGGTTTTATTGATGGCGGCGGTTAAGCGGCGCATGGCTTGGCTCATCATGCGGGCTTGCGAACCCACGGTCACATCCCCCATTTGCCCTTCCAATTCGGCTTTGGATACCAAGGCGGCTACGGAGTCAATCACAATGACCTCAATCGAACCGGAACGGATGAGGGTTTCGGCAATATTGAGCGCATCTTCTCCGCTTTCTGGCTGTGAAATTAACAAATTATCCAAGTCTACCCCAACCACTTGTGCATAACGGGGATCTAGGGCGTTTTCGACATCAATAAATACCGCGCGTCCGCCTTGTTTTTGAATTTGAGCAATAACGCTTAAGCACAGCGTGGTTTTACCGGAAGATTCGGGGCCAAAGATTTCAATAATTCTGCCTTTGGGTAATCCGCCCGCTCCTAAAGCTAAATCAATCGCAATGGATCCGGTAGATACAACCGAAATGTTCATTTTGGCGGCACTGCCTAGGCGCATGATGGTTCCATCGCCAAATTGCTTGTTGATGGCAGCAATCGCTAGATCGAATACTTTATCGTCAGAAGCTTTATCGGATTTTTGAGGTTTTTGCATAGGTACCATAATACATTACTATAGTAAAGGTTAACGCGCAGTAAAGAAGTCTTTCAAGGTATCGATTATTTTTTTTTTACCGATGGATTGCTAGCGCTTTCCCCCATTGCTTCCGAAAAAGCTTCGAGGGCATCGCGTTGCGCTTTACTGAGATGCTTAGGTACTTCAATCGATACCTGCACCAACAAATCGCCTTTGGACGAACTCCGCATTTGCGGCATCCCATACCCGTGCATTTTAAATACCGTACCTGGTTGCGTACCCGCCGGAATTTTTAATTGAGCCGCGCTGGTTAGCGTTTGAATTTGAATCGTTCCGCCTAGCGCCGCTAAGGTAAACGGTAACGATTGGTGAATAATGAGATTGTCCCCTTGGCGCTGAAATAACGCATGTTCTTGCACTTGGATAATGATGTACAGGTCGCCATTGCGTTGCCGCCCGCCGGAACCATACCCATGGAACCTTAACCGCGCTTCATCTTGAATGCCCGCCGGAATGTGCACTTTAACCTGCGTGCGTTCGCTTTCAAACCCTGTGCCTTTGCAATGCGTACAGGGGTTTGAAATCACTTGTCCACGTCCCCTACACGCCGGGCAGGTTCGGCTCATCTGGAAAAACCCTTGCGACGTTACGATTTTACCGCGCCCATGACATTGAGGGCAGGTTTTGGCATCCCCACCCGTTCCATGACAATGCGAACAGGGAACGTTGCGGTTATAAGCAATCGTTTTTTCAATACCCGAATAGGCGTCTTCTAGGCTAATGGATAGCTGATACAGCAGATCCGAACCAGTTGCCTCCGCATCCTCTTGATTGCCTCCGCCAAAAAAGCTGTCAAAAATACCGCCGCCTGCACTTTGACCGCCGCCGAACATTTCTCGGAACAAATCGAAGGGATCCTGAAATCCTCCGGCTCCTCCGCCTCCCATGCCGCCTTCAAACGCCGCTTGTCCGTATTGATCGTACCGAGCGCGTTTTTCAGGATCCTTCAATACTTCATAAGCCGCAGAAATTTCCTTAAATTTAGCTTCCGCCGCTTCCTTATTATCAGGATTTTTATCTGGGTGGTACTTGAGCGCTAACTTGCGGTAAGCTTTTTGAATCTCCGCCTCAGAAGCACTACGAGGCACCCCTAACACCTCATAATAATCTTGTTGCATAGTTACGCTGGATTCTCTTGGCCCTTTTCAGGCGCTTTTCCCTTCGATACAATAACCGATGCCGGCCTTAAAAGCTTTTGGTTGTACGTATAACCCACTTTGACCGTTTTCATCACATGTTCAGCCGGTACCGTGTCATGATATTCATAGGCAATAGCTTCGTGCATATGCGGATCAAAGACTTGATTTTGCGGATCAATGGATTCAATGGATAACGCTTTCAATTGAGCTTTGAACTGCGCCAAAATCATCTCAAATCCCTTTAAAATATCAGCAGGGATTTTTTGCAAGCGTGCACTTTCAATCCCCATTGAAAATTGATCAAAGATTTGAATAATAGGTCCGCAAGCTAATTGTAAGGTCCGGAAACACACCTCTTCTTTGTCTTTGATAAACCGCTTACGTTCATTCGCTAATTCTGCAACCGCCCGCAGGTATTTATCCTGAAAATCTTTACATTCAGCTTCCTTTTCCGCCAGCTGCTTTTTTAACGCATCTACATCTTGCGGAACAGCGTCCGTTGGTGCTTTCGCAGCAGCTAGCGTTTCGTCGTTTGCCTGTTCCATAATGATACCCCAATGCCATCCTATTTGACATCAAAAATCAATACCTTTTTAAAGGTAATGCCGATGAAAACAGGGGTGATTTGAGAGACTTATGCTTTTTGACCGATCCACATGAAGTGGTCTTGTTTGCGGTGCTTAAAGAATAAGCGGTTCCAAATAGTTACCAACACATAGGATTTAAACGATTGATAATCTAATCGCATGGTAATGGGTCTTGAAAAAATACGCTTAACCCCCAATGATCCAAGGATATTACTTACCTTTTTGATGTTTAAAAAATTTGCGTTTGGAGCATGAGCAAAAAAGGCTCCGCAATGAGGACATAACGTATCGCGTTGAGGGAGAGAAAAGCTTGTACAATCGTTGATGCACAAGTAGCCACTGGGAGCTAATAGACTCAGGATTTTAGTTAACCACTCCTGTTCAACTGCAGGAGGAACGTTACACCATATGTGGGTTAAATCGATAATGTCGAAAGCATGAGCGTATTGATTAAAAAAGTCATCCGAAATGACTTCAGCGGTAACAAAGTTAGATTGGTTCTGTAACCGTTGCTTGGTGATTTCTACTTGAGAGGGTTCATCGGCACATCCGTAGAGTTTCAATTGCTTACAATTAGAGAGGCAAGTTAATAAATCCCCAGCCCCACACCCATATTCAAGAAATTTTCCGTTTAATGGAAGCTTTTGTTGTAGAACTTTGGCAATCTGTAAATGAAAAAAATGGGAAGTAAAATATCCACGCATGTTTGCTTTAAACGCAGATTCCCACCAATCTTTTTGGTCGGCGTCGATCCAAGTATATTCAAATAATTTTGCCATGATTATTATTTGATGAATAGGAATCCGTGGATGCAATATTTTATTGCGTACGGGACTTTATCTTGCGTTTCTAGCGTTTTGATTTAAACCCAACGTTATGGATATTTCTTTGATGCATTCGGTTCGAACTCCGTTGACCTTAATGCGTCGGTTGATGTGGGTATATATTGCCTTATTTGTTTTATCGGAAAGCGTAACAGTTTGGTTTGGAGCTCCGTGGTTAGAAGCATGGTTGTGTTTGCCGAGCCACAGTGGCAGTCTATGGCAAATGTGGCGCTTGGTTACCTATTCGTTCTTACACGCGAGTATTTTGCATATAGGAGTGAATCTATGGCTGTTTTATAGCCTTGCGCGGTTTTTACTTGCGGATACGTTATCGACCAAACGTTTTCTGGTGGTCTATGGTTCGGGAATTGTTCTTGGAGGCATCGTTTGGTGGATGGTTCATGTAGGCAGGGGCTATCATATCCTCCAAGGTATTTCGGCGGGATGTTTGGCGTTATTGACCTATGCGTGTTTAGCCTATCCGCAAAAGACGTTATCGATGCTCTTGTTCTTTATCTGCCCAATTCAATTGCAAGCGCGGTGGATTTTAATCGGTATCCTTGCCTTTGAAGTCTTCAATGGTTTGGTGTATGAATTGCACAACCTAACCTCCATTGCGCATTCGGCTCATTTAGGGGGTATATTAGCGGGTTGGTTGATGTTTAATCTCGGACGTTTCCAATCCAAAACTATTCGCTATTCGGTACATCCTTCAACGATTTACTCGGTTGATCGTAGCCAAGATCGTTCTAACAACTAAACATTATTCTTTTTATCAAGGAATTAAGTAGCCAACTCCCTGCAATTTGACGTATAAATTAAGTATGAGGAACAGTGGAATGAGAGAAAAAATGTTCATGCTGGGGGTAATCGGTTGTTTCTGCCTCAGTTCTGTTTTAAATGCCGCTGAAAACAAAGGGGCTTCGACTGCTCGTCCATCCAATAAACTTAAGGTTGAAAACGTAACTCCGTTAGATTCGACCATGATGATGCGGATGGAAGCCCTACTGTTCTTTCGGGTTGTGGATTTCATGCACGTCCAAAATAAGTCCATGAGTGCCTTTTCGGACGAGGCGATTTTGAAAGAATATTTGGATTTGGTAGACCCAACCAAGATGTTTTTTACGCAAGCGGATGTCGATCGCTTTATCGAAAACCATGCATCCTATGTAGGCAAGCACTTAAAGGCTTATGGGGATATGGATCCCGGTTTTGCGTTGATTAACCAGTACCGTCAGCGCTTTGCAGAACGTGTTGCGTGGATACAAGAGCGTTTAGATCAGCCCTTTGACTTCAAGACGACAGGTAGTTTTTTAGTGGATCGTAAAAAAGCCAGTTTTTGTGCTAATCGTCAGGAATTAGATAGCTTGTGGGAACAGCGTTTAACGCATGAATTGATCAATGAGCTTTTGTTGGATTCATCATCCGACAAGCATAATCAATTGGGTAAAACAACTCCATCGGATGACAAAAAGACCTTTAAGGTGGTAACCGAGCAGCAGGCTATGGAGCGCTTAAATACGGCGATCGATACCCTCAAAAAGCGTTATTTGGATTACAACAAATGGGTACAGTTGATTGAGCCGATGGATGTCCAAGAGCTGTTTTGCAATACGGTTGCGCAGTTTTTTGACTCACATACTGGCTTTTTTTCAGCTGATTCAATGGATGAATTTTCGATTGAGTTAAAAAATTCGCTGTGTGGTATTGGGGCTGTCCTCAAAGACGATAATGGTACCTGTATCATACAAGAAATTATGGCTGGGGGTCCGGCTGAACGGAATGGTCAATTGCACGTAGGAGATAAGATTTTAGCGGTTGCTCAAGGCGATCAGGAATTTGTGAATATTCAGGGTATGCGTTTACGGCATGCGGTAAAACTCATACGTGGCGGTAAGGGTACTTTAGTGCGTTTGCGCATTCAGTCTGATAATAATAGCCTAGAAGGTTGTTCGGTTGTCGAGTTGATCCGAGAGGAAGTAAAACTAGAAGATCGTTTGGCTTCGGCAAAAGTGTTTTGGATTCCCGATGCCACCCAACGGTTGCATTGTATCGGATGGATCGATGTACCAGCGTTTTATGGCGAAGAAAGCGGGAGCCAAACAGGGCATACCATTTCCAATGATGTAAAAACTTTGATTGAGCGTCTAAAGCAATTCTCGGTGGAAGGGTTGATTTTAGATATGCGCCGCAATGGAGGAGGATTATTAACCGAGGCTGTTAACCTATCCGGCCTGTTTTTAAAAGATTGTCCGGTGGTTCAAATTAAGCGGCGGGATGAATGCATTCCCTTGTGCGCTGATGCCAACCATTGCGTTTGGGAAGGTCCTCTGTTGATTGTTACCTCGCGTTTTAGCGCATCAGCAGCTGAAATTGTGTCTGGGGCGTTGCAGGTGACCCATCGTGCTTTGATTTTTGGAGATCGTTCGACCCATGGAAAAGGAACGGTACAGGCCTTTATTGAGCTTAACAAAGCGTTGCCAGTATCTTCCCCCAATACCCGTTTGGGCGCAGCCAATGTAACCATCCAAAAGTGGTACTTACCCGATGGTTCTTCTATCCAACAACGAGGGATTACCCCTGATATGATATTGCCTTCTATTTGGGACGATCAACCGATTGGCGAAGCAGATTGCCCGCATGCGTTGCCTTGGGATGTGATCAATTCCATGCCTTCGTTACCTATCCAAGATCCATCTTGTTGCTTGCTTTCGGACGAAGGGCGTCAGGTATTGTTGCAACGGGAACAAAAGCGCGTTTTATCACATCCTGCGCTTGATTGGTATGCCCGTCAGCTGCAATCCAATCGCAAGCAGGTAGCGAAAAAAACCTATTCTATCAACTTGTCGGAACGGATTCAGGCCATCAACGAAGAGCGAAAGGTGCGCCAGGCTTTTTCAGATGAGGAACAAAAGTTGTTAAAAACCTATAGCCCCATTTATTGGCCTTTATCCTTGTCGCATAGGGCACCCAAAAAGAATCCGAACGCAAAGCCAAGCTTTGATTTATTCCAATACGAAGCGTTGGAAATTATGAACGATTGGCTTCAATGGTTGCATCCAGCTATAACCGTTGAACCACACTGGTGCTATGGGCAGGTGGTGCACGCAGGAGCGTTTTAGGGTCTGCAGTATTTAAACAGAACCCATGAACCGTATTACGAGCCGATCCAATGCGCACTATAAGTCATGGATACACTTGTTGCGCTCCCGTGAACGCAAAAAATCCGGTTTGTTCTTAATTGAAGGGTTTCGGGAACTATCACGTGCCTTAAAGGCTAAGATGGACTTGGTTGAGTTGATTTTATCTGAAACAGCCATTGCGCATTCAGAAACCGCAGAGTGGTTGGGTACCTTGCCCGAAAACTTTGCTCCCTATGTATTGCCGGATGATTTGTTTCAAACGCTTAGTGTGCGGGAACATCCGGATGGGTTCTTGGGGGTAGCGCAGCTAAAAACTAGCACGGCGGACGCATGGGCTCCTAAACCCAACGGATTGTATTTGTTGGTCGAGCGATTGGAAAAACCTGGCAATTTAGGCGCTCTTATGCGGTCAGCAGAAGCGACAGCGGTAGATGCTGTATTGGTTGCGGATCCATGCGTGGATTTGTTTAATCCGCATGTGATTCGAGCCTCTCAAGGAGCCGTATTTCAAGTACCTGCTTATTGTCAATCAACCGATGAGTTGCTTACAAAACTGCGCGCTACTCGTTTAGCATTATGGGCCGCAACTCCTCATGCGCAACGTACTTATTGGGACTGCGATTTTACCCAAGGCTCGGTCATTTGTATCGGCAATGAAGCTTCGGGGCTGCAGCCGATTTGGTTTGAGCGAGCGACGCCTATGGTGATTCCTATGTATGGACAATCAGCAGATTCTTTAAATGCATCGGTTGCGGGTACTTTATGCCTTTATGAAGCGCAGCGCCAACGTCACCTATAGCCTTAAACCGATGGGCTATGGATAGAGCGTTTTATAAAAGGAAGCGCATGGCTCAGAAAAATTTCCTTGGGGATGCAGATGGGTAGTATAATCAGGACCGTAATAAGCGGTAAACATCCCGCCTTGCGTAAAGCCATTGCGTTTTAGCAGGGCGATAGACGCAACGTTATCACAGGCAACTCGATCCGAAAATAAGTAAACAATGGATAGGCGCAGCGCAATGATTTCGAGCGAGCGTAGGATGGCTGACATTAATCCTTTGCGTTGATAATCGGGTAACAGGCCATAAGCCATGTTTGCAATCCATTGATGGGGCTTTATATGTTCCTGAATGTACGTTAGGGTTCGTAACGATTGTTCGATGTATGCTAACAACGCTTCTGCATCGGCTTTTAGGTGGTGGGTATCACAGAAAGTAGCAAAAGCAGCTGGAAGAAATTGATGATGCAAGGAAACGCTTAAATCAGTCGTTAAATCGCATGACAGTGGAGTTTGAAAAAAAGCATCCCATCGAGGAAAGACGTATTGTTTAAAGAGCTGTGGTAGATCTTGAGGATGATAGAGCTCCATCAACAGGAAACCGATTGGGTTCTCACGATCCATTAACAAAAACGTAACGATTCCGCTAAGGATTGACCAACGCGCTAAGGTGTTATGCGTCTGGGAGGTGGCTTTGATTTGTTCCAAATCGCCATAGTTATTTGCAGCATCGCCGTACGCATAAAGCAACGGGTAGATATACGGCGCATCAGTCGGTTTGGCGGTGCGTAAAGTATAATTTTGGATAGGAATCGATAGCGATTGAAGGAATGCAATTGATTCATTGGGCAATGGGGACAGTGTCCCTTCAATAAAAGGGAAATAAATGTCGTTTTTATAACTGCTTGGATGAGCGGTTAGTAATACAATGCGCTCATTCACGGTTTTTAACCTTGTAATAGCATAATCCGAAATTCTTCCAGCAGGTTGGATGAAAGTGATTCAGATTGTAACACACGGATGGCGTCTTGATAAATCAACCGAATGCTTTGACGTTTTTCTTTTTGCCTGAGCCCTTGTAGGATTTTAATTAAATTTGCCAAATGATCTTGATATTGAATGGGCGATAATTGCTCAAAAAACACCATATTCGGCTTGAGCGCTTCATTTACTTCATTCCCAAGCTTTTGAACCTTTAATATGCGGTTTAACCGTTCATCGGGCGAATTGTCGCTATTCTGATATTGTTTTTTTTGAATGCAGTTGGGGTGCAAAGCATCCGCAATGGTAATCTTAGAAACCCCAAGGTTTAAGTTGAGAAATTGTTTTTTCCAATGCAGTAAATCCATTGCTTTTAGTATAAGCTTTTTTAGCTTATTACGCAAGCAACGACGAAACTTTGGAAATACCGGTACCGATGGGAAAGGTTGTAGGCTTATACCTTTTGGCCGATCCAGCAAAAGTTATCCTGATGGTGGTATTTAAGAATGTTATGCCATTTAACCAATTGCCACGATAGGAACGATTGACCGTCTGCTCGCATGGTGGTTTGTTTACAAAACAAAGGTTTAACCCCTAACACACCTAGCGTATCGGTTATCTTCTGAGGTGTTAAAGCATTTACATTAGGAATTCTCGCATAATAAGCTCCGCAATGAGGGCATAGACTGTCGCGTTGAGGCAAATAATTGTAGCAATCATTGATGCACAGGTAGCCACTTGGAGCTAATAGACTCAGGATTTTAGTTAACCACGCTTGTTCTACAGCAGGAGGGACGTTGCACCATATATGGGTTAAATCAATAATGTCGAAGCTATGAGCGTATTGATTGAAAAAGCCGTCTGAAATGAGTTCAGCCGTAACAAAGTTAGATTGGTTCTGTAACCGTTGTTTGGTTGTTTCTACCTGAGAGGGTTCATCGGCACATCCATACAACTGAAGTTCTTTGTTGGTTGGAAGGTATGATAGGATCCCGCCTGTTCCGCAGCCATATTCGAGAAACTTTCCTTGCAATGGAAGCTTTTGTTTAAAGGTTTTAGCAATCTCGATATGTAGGTTATGTGAGGTAAAATGGTGAACTAAATTCAATTTAAACGCTGATTCCCACCAATCTTTTTGGTCGGCGTCCGTCCATGTATATTCAAATAATTTTGCCATGATTATTATTTGATGAATAGGAACTCGTGAATGCAATATTTTTCGTGACTTTTGGGATGCATTAACAATGATTAAAGTTATATGTTATCGGGAATTGAATCCGGTTGTTTGCAAGGAGTAGATGCTTTACCGATTCAAATTGAGGTTAATACAGGAGAGCGGGGGGAGCTGAAATGGGTTATGGTAGGGTTGCCCGATGCGGCTGTTAAAGAATCTCAAAACCGTGTGTATTCTGCCTTGGGCAACTGTGGTTTTTCCCTGCCGCTATCCCGTATTACGATTAATTTAGCGCCGGGTGATGTGCGCAAAGAGGGGCCTATGTATGACCTACCGATAGCCTTAGCGGTGATTGAGGCAACGCAACAAGCAAGCTTAGCGCGTGCTTCTGAGTTTATTATTGCTGGAGAACTGGGGTTATCCGGTAAATTGCGTGCGGTTCCTGGGGCGTTTAATTTGGCTTTGTTGGCGCGGAAATTGGGTAAACGGGGAGTGATTCTTCCGATGGCTTGTGCGGCAGCAGCTACGTTTGTTGAAGGGATAGATGTTTATGGGATGGAACACCTCAAGGATTGCGTTGAGTTTTTGAGTGGCAAAAAGGTCTGCCAGCCCTTGTCTCAACATAATCTTCAAGAGGATGCACCCATAGAACATGATTTACAAGAAATTCGGGGACAGTGTATTTTAAAGCGAGCGGTTGAAATTGCGGTTGCGGGTAACCACAATATTTTGTTGATGGGGCCACCGGGGTGCGGAAAATCCATGATTGCTAAATGCATTCCGGATCTGTTGCCTCCGCCTACGCATGAGGAGTGGCTGGATATTTTAAAGATTCAATCGGCCTGTGGCTTAGTGAGCGATACGCTTGCAAAACGGCGACCCTTTCGTGCTCCCCATCATAATGTAAGCGATGCTGGATTGATTGGTGGTGGAAGCATTCCCAAACCGGGAGAGATTTCATTAGCGCATAATGGAGTTTTGTTTTTAGATGAACTGCCGGAATTTAAGCGTTCGGTATTGGATATGTTGCGGCAACCATTGGAAAACGGCATGGTTACGATTGTTCGTTCCAATGGAAAATTGACCTTTCCCTGTCGTACCTTGTGTATTGCTGCGATGAATCCATGCCCCTGCGGGTACTTTGGCAATCGCCAACGAACCTGTAAATGTTCACAGAATCAGATTCGGAATTACCGCGCGCGCATCAGTGGTCCGTTGATGGATCGGTTTGATATGCAGATCGAGGTTCATCCAGTTGATTTTTCAGCTCTGCGTGCTCGTCAGACGGCAGAAGAATCTTCCTTGGAGGTTCGTAAACGGATTACGGCAGCCCGTACCCTGCAAATACAACGCTCAGGGTTTTATAACGCGTACCTATCGGCTGATGGCATAGAACAAACGTGTTACTGTTCGCCGGAAGATTTGCGTTTTTTGCAAAGCGCCTGTGAGCAATTGCATCTGTCGGTACGTGCGTACCATAAGGTGCTTAAGTTAGGCCGTACGATTGCAGATTTAGCCAATTCTCAAGGAATTTTGAGACAACACCTAGAGGAAGCCCTGCAATACCGTTGCTTTGACCGAGAATAACCGTTTACAGATTCCATTCGCTTTGAACACTTTGTTCTGCATGTTTTACGCGCGTTAAGAAATCGTTTGCTGTGTAATTAGCAGTTTCCATTAAAAACAAAATCATGCTACTACGAGGAATATGGTAGGAATGGCGTTGTTCTTGGCCTTTGGTTGCCTTTCCGTTCCAAACATGTCCCAAAATCTTTTGATTATCAAAGCAATCGCGAATGTATTGATTACTACGACCCAAGATAGCTGCAGCTTCTTTGACAGTATACCATTTTTTTTGATCGGGTAATAATTTTTCAAAAAACGCGTAATTCAAATCCATTTGTTTGTGCATCATTAATTCCTTTCATCAGCGAAATCGCTGAATTTTACAGATTTTATCAAGACTAATCAAGATTAAAGGTTTGTACATTACAAAAAAATGGTGCTTGTTGTTCAGGCTAAAATTGTATAGTAAACAAGCATGCATCGCTTGTTATGGAATACCTGCAAACGTTATGTTTTCCATAAAAAATGGTTATTTTTATGGGCATTTGTGTGTGGGTGTATCTATGGATTAACCAGTGGCCTTGGATTGCCGTTGATATTCGAAAAGGTATTTCGTCGGATATTTGAATCTTCGACGGCTTATTCGTATGCTGAAATTATCGGTATGGCGGTTTTAATTCCGTTGGGGTTTGCCCTACGGGGGATTTCAGGCTATCTCAATGTGGTGTTGATGAACCGCTGCGGTTTATACGTTCTAAGCCATTTAAGGACGGATTTAATCGAAAAACTACAGATATTACAGTTAAGTTTTTTTGATCATAACACAACTGGTGATTTGGTGCATCGGGTGATAGGGGATCCTAAAAAAATTCAGGATATTTTTCTCGAATGGATTTCGGAAGGGATTAAGCAGCCCTTACAAATGTTGGCGGCTTTTGGAAGCTTGATTTATCTGTCCTTAAAAAACAGTAGCGTTGCTTTATTCTTGGTGTTTTGCGTCTCTATCCCCTTTTGCTTTTTACCGGTGCGTCTGCTACGATCACGAGTTAAGAAATATAGCCGTATTCAGCAGTGCACCGAAGGCGTATTAACCGCTCAGGTGTCTGAAAATTTGAACGCGGTTCAAGAAGTTCGGTTGTTCAATTTAGCCGAGCGGGTAAAGTTGAAAATTCAGGAGACCATTGAAGCTGCGGCATTATCAACCAATTTAGTTGTCGCTTGGCAAAAGCTGCAGCAACCGATTATGGAGGTGTTATCGGCAATCATTATTGCGGTTGTGTTTACCTATGCTTATTGCGCAAACGTGCCATTTTCTGTCTTTAGTGCTATGGGTATGGCTTTGTACCTAGCATTTGACCCTATTAAACGGCTCAATACCTTGTTTGGATCCTTACAAGGCGTAACCGGTTCGATTGAACGCATTGGGGAGATTTTGCAGCAGGTACCCACGATTCAATCACCTGAAAATAATCCTTACCTTGGTTCCTGTTCCGGAAGTATTACCTTCCAAAATGTTTCCTTTGGGTATTCGAACAAAAGTCCTCAGGTGATTCATCAGGTGGATGGCACCATGGAAAAGCACAAGTTTTATGCTTTAGTTGGGCACAGTGGGGCTGGAAAAACAACGCTCATCAAGCTCATTACCCGCTTGTATGATGTGACCGAGGGAGCCGTTTTAATGGACGGGGTAGATATCCGCCAATGGGATTTAAAGCACCTAAGGCAGCAAATTTCGATTGTTTCGCAATCGACCATTTTATTTAACGATACTTTTTTGGAAAATTTACGTTTAGGCAAGCCCAATGCAACGCGTGAGGAGATCATTGAAGCTGCCAAGATGGCTTATGCGCATGATTTCATTTGTGAAGCCGGTGGATACGATAGTAGGATTGGTGAGAACGGCAATCGTTTTTCAGGTGGGCAACGGCAGCGCTTAGCGATTGCGCGTGCATTTTTAAAGCAAGCCCCTATCTTGATTTTGGACGAAGCAACTTCTGCGTTGGATTCTGAAAGCGAGGCGTTGATCAAAAAGAGTTTGGATGAGATCCGCAAACAGAAGACAGTAATTGCGATTGCACACCGTATCAGCACGATTCAACAGGCCGATAGTATTTGGGTGTTTGAAAAAGGTAGTTTGGTTGGGCAAGGAACGCATGAGGAGCTACTTAAGACCAACTTCCGTTATCAGCAATTAGTATCGAAGCAGCTGATTGGCGGTTCTCAACCTAAAAGCAATTAAGCCAATAAGTGATAAACTGTGAAGCATATCCCATAGGTGAATGCGTTCATAAATGCAAATTGCAAAAAAGTTTTACGCCACGAATAGGTTTCATGTTTAACGGAAATGAATGTTCCGATGCACTGCAGAGAGAACATGAAGAACAAAATAAGCGATACGCAGGTCGCAAGCGAATAAATGGGGTTGCCTTGAGCATCAACTGCTTGTTGGAGAAAGGTACGCAGGGTACTGGGTTGTTTGGCATCCACATTGTACAAAACCCCTAGGGTGGATATAAAGTTTTCCCTTGCTCCAAAGGCGCTTAACAGGCTGAGGCTGATATTGCCATCGAAACCTATCGGTTTGAAGAAGATCTCTAGCTTATCGGCTAACCAATGGACGCAATTGATGGTTTTCCCTGAAGCTAAGGTGAGGTTGGTATGCAGGCAGCACCACAGAACAATGCTGAATCCCAGTACCACCGTCCCTGATTTTTTAAGGAAGAACCAAGTTTGTGCTTTGAGAACCTTAAGGATGTAATTCCATTGTGGATAGAGCAATGGAGGCATTTCGTTGATTTGAGCAAAATGGCGGGTTTTTAGGATATATTTGCGGATAATGGCAGCCAGCACCAGCGCGGCTAACAATCCGGTTAGGTAGATGCTGATTAAGATGAGAACCTTTGCCCACGTTGCTAAGTCATCGAATAAAAGCGATAGGAGCAGGAGGTAAATAGGGATGCGGCTAGCACAATTCACCCAAGGCGCTACAAACAGGGTGGTTAGGCGTTCTTCACGGTTGGGCAGGCAACGTGTTTGTAATAACCCCGGAATGGTGCATGCGTAGCAGGAGATGAGGGCAATGAAGGAGGAACCTGAAAGCCCAATCTTTTTCATCAAGCGATCCAACAGAAAGGTAATTCGAGCCAAATAACCTGTGTTTTCTAGCATATTCATGCAGGTAACCATCAGTACAAATTGCGGTAAAAACAATAAAACATTGCCGACGCCTCCAATAATTCCTTCGCTTATGAGGGCTTGTAACCAACCCTGTGGCAGGTGGGTATTGATCCATAGTTGGAGCCATTGAATTCCCCATTCACAAAGCCGCATTGGATATTCGGATAGGGAAAAGACAGCAAAGAGCATTGCGAAAAAAATCACACCGCCTGCTAACGGACCCCATACTTTATGTAAAAACAATCGATCCCAAGGGATTAACGTAGGGTGTGGTACATGTTGAATGCAACGGGTTACCAATTGTTCAATCCAAGTATAACGGGCAGCAATCATGCGTGTTTTCCAGTGATGGTCTGCTTGGTTGAGTTCATCAATGGTGTGCAGCAACAGCGGAGCCTTGTCGGATATCAATTCTGTATAGTGTTGGCTATCTTGAAACAAGAAGCATTCGCACCAGCCTTTCGACAGCCCGCTTTGGGTTGCTAACGTGTCGAAACAACGCTGAATATTGGGGGTATAGTGAAAATCTAAAGCGCTTGTTTGAAATTGGTCTTGCGTCATGATGTCGCGCAATTGGCGTCTACGCAACTGAGGAGCCTCGCTCAACGGAATGATGGGTATCTTAAGCGCTTGTTGTAGGACGTCGATGGATAAGGTATGTCCTTGTTTATAAGCGTGTTCTGAAAACGTAATAACCAAGCAGGTTGGTATACCTAGCTCTAGGATTTGGGTAACGAGAAACAAATTGCGTTCCAACTGCTGAGCATTAACCACCAATAGGATGCGATTGTGTTCATTCGATTGATAGAGCAGCTTAAAAATCTGCTGTTCTTCTTGCAGATAAGCAGAGGCCCCGTATACTCCGGGTAAATCGTAAACGAGGTTTTGCTTTCCAAAATTGTCAAAAACCAGCCGAGATTTCGCCGCATGGGTACTGCCGTTATAGTTCGATACCGGTTCATTAGCTCCCGTTAGGTCATTAAAAAGCGTCGTTTTCCCAACGTTTGGATTACCAATAATAAAAATAGTACGTTGGTAGGACTGGTTATTCACCTACGCTTGAATATAAATCGATTGTGCTTCCGACAATCCAATCATTAAACGGCATCCACGGATCAATACCTCTATCGGACCCTTTTTAGAAACAGACCGAATGATCCGCACGGGTGTTCCGGGGGTAAAGCCTAGTTCAAGTAAGCGTATGCCCAGTGCATCCTTTCGATTAACCGAAAGAACCTTTGCGGTATCCCCATCGGTCAAATCAGAAATTTGCTTAATCATCTTGGTAACAATTAAGCGTTATTTCGACCTTTTTTCAAGCAAAAAAATTAATCGGTAGCTCTAAGGCTTACAGCTTTGAGTCTGGCTTGCTTCTTGCCGTGCGTGTTGAAGAATGGGATGTGCAACCAGCGTTAATCCTAACAAAATAAGGAAGGCAGTTAACCATTTGATCCATAAAGAATCCGGCAATCGAAACATAATGATATTTTACGCTTCTTGCGTGTGGGAAGGCAAATCAAAGATTAAGGTGAGTAGCCGTTGAACCGTGCCCTTATGGGCCAATATCCATTGATGAGCATGATTCCCATAAGCAACGGCGGATTGCGGTTGATTCACCCATTGGGTTAAACACGACTGAACTTCTTCTGCCGTTTGGCATCGACGCGCCCCACCCGCTTGCTCCAAACTACTACAAATGTCGGCGAAATTTTCCATATGCGGGCCATAGACCATCGGTTTTCCAATCGCAGCCGCTTCCAATGGGGTTTGTCCTCCGCGATTGGGATCTAGGCTTTTCCCAATAAATGCCCAATCAGCCAAGGCAATAAAATTCCGCAATTCACCGGTGGAATCCACGACATAAACGCTTACATCCTGCTGAGGTTGACTACGGAAGCAAAAGCTCAGCGGATAAGTTTTTAACAAGCGTTGGAGTTCCGGCTTTCGCTCCTTATGGCGCGGAACCAAGATTAATTTTAAATGCGGATATTGCTTTTTGAGCTGCATGAAGCAATCCAACAATAAGCGTTCTTCCCCTGTCCAAGTAGATGCACCGATGATAATGGATGCCGATTCCCAAGAACTGCCTAAATCCGTGCGTTGTAACGTTAATGCTTTCCCTTGGGATAAGGAAGCATCGACTTTTAAATTGCCGACCGTGGTGATGTTCGGATGGTTAGGACAGAGTGCCTGAAACCGTTGGGTGTCACAAGCGGTGGCAGCAGCAATTGTTGATACTTGATGAAGCATGAGGGACGCTACCCAAGGAAATTGACGATAACGCTTAAAACTTCGATCCGAACAGCGACCGTTGATTAAACAAACAGGAACTTTATGCCGCGCGGCTTGAGTTAAGTGCTCAGGCCATAGTTCGGATTCCATCAACAATACCTGTTTTGGTTGAATGCGCCGCCAAGCAAGGGCTGAAAACAACCAGAAATCTAAAGGAAAATACGCAAGGCGATCAACCAATGAAGCGTATTTGGTACGGGCTACCCCAAAGGCGGTTGAGGTAGTGGTGGTCAAATAAACGGGAATGCTTTTTTGCTGTAACGCAATCAATAAAGGTTTTAGCGCTTCAATCTCACCAACGCTTACCGCTTGAATCCATATCGGGTGACCTACCGTCGGTTTAGGAACATATCCAAAACGATGCCAAAAACAGGTGCCGTACCCCCCGCGACGCATCATCGTGAATAAATAGCGAGGCAGAACAATGAATAAAGCAGGGAAAAAGAGAAGACGGTAAAGGGAGATAAACAAAAGTTGTTGATAACTTTTCACAGGTTAAAATGTTATCTAAAAAAAGATTTTAGAAAAGTTATTAAACTGTTTTTCGATATACGAGGAATTTCCTTAATATCCCTGTAATAATTTCGCCAAAGGAACTACTGTTGATTTACGCAATCGGTTATATCATACAACGTTTCATCGGTTTCGTTATACGCTATTTGGCGTGATTCCAAATAAGGATATTGGGTATTTAATAAGGTATTAAACAACCAGCGAAAGGTGTTGACTAACCCAGGAGGAGGGGGAAGCGCTTGGCGGTATTGTTTGGGTAAATAAATAGCATATAGGTTAGAAAAGTTTATTTTATTTTCTTCACAAAAATCTTTTGGTGTAAATGTACTGAGGTTTATAGTGTCTAATCCATGATCGCCGTGTAAGATGATAATCGGTTTATGCTCTTCATCATACTGGTTAAGAATTTCTCGAATAGCATAAAGAGCTAGCGAATCGATATGCTTATATTGAGTTGTTAAACCCGAATGGTTGGTGTCCATAGTTCCTGTAAAATTTGGATGGCATCGATTCCAAGAACTCGAATCCCAAACATAAGGATGATGGGGGTTCTCAACATGGAAGAAAAAATAATTTCCGTTTGAGCCATGCAGCGTTTTGGCATAACAGATATCGTTAATCGTATCTAAAGCTGCATTTAATAAAATCCTATTGCGCGTCTTCTTGAGGCATTGAGCCAAGAAAGTGTTTTGTGCAATATGATTCTGCAGAACATAACCTTTTAATGAATTTGAATAAGTACAACAAAAAGAATCTGAGTAGAAAGTATTATACCTTGTGTAATGGACAGTATAATAACCATTCTTTATTAAAATATCTAACGCCGTTGCTTGGGTTTTTATGATAGATAGCCATTGGCGTTGATCGACTTGTTTCAAGTAATCCATTTGAAACATGGATGTAAAACTAGCATAAGTTAAGGGATAATTTGACTTAGAATTCAAGTCATACCAAAAGCCCAAGTCGCCTAATTGTTGATAGAACTTAGAATTATCATACTTAAAGCCATCCATAAGTCCCTTTTGTCCCATGTGCATATCAAGGCAGATATGGTAGATGTTGGGTAACGCATTCTTTTGGTTGATGGCTACATGGTGTTTATGGCTATCGACGGTATAAGGGTAAATGGCCATTACTCGTTTACCCATAAGTGCTAATAGGACTAAACAAGCTACATTAAGGATTTGGGTAATTTTTTTATTCCAACCAGCTTTACTGCGGACCCAGAACCAAGATCCGATGGATAAAAAAATCAGTACGATTGAAAAATACACATATCGATAAGGATAAAACCAAGTACATTGTTGCAGATTAGGGAGTAAAGCCAAAATAACGGGTTTCCCTAAAAACACCAAGACATGAAGTATAAAGATGCTGAATAACAACTTATCTTTACGTTTCCACTTACAGTAACCTATTATAGGCAACCAATAAGCAGTTATCCAAAGTGCGCCTTCCAGCAACAGCTGCGGTGTAAAGTAAGAATAATTAATCCCTCTTGAATAGAAGTACAACAAGTAGACTAGAGAAAACAAAAGAGGATACATACCTCTTGATTCCTTTATGCCCTAGCGGGTCTGCGCTGGAATTTGCGTTGGAATTTTTCGATACGGCTAGCGGTACTGACCACACGTTTTTGGCCTGTGTAAACCGCATGAGAATCCGACGTGATATCACGTACTAAGACCATGTATTCTACACCATCAATCACTTCTGTCTTTTTGGAAGTTAAGGTAGAGTACGTAAGAAACTTTTTCCCTGTGGAAACATCCACAAAACAAACGGGATGGTAATCAGGATGAATATCTTTTTTAGACATAAAACTTATCCTTGTCTGGCCTTAAATTTAGGATGGGTTTTGTTGATCACGTAAAGACGACCTTTTCTGCGCACTATTTTGCAGTTTTGGTGTCTTTTAGATAAAGATTTGAGGGATGAAACCACTTTCATAGTTTACAGTTAAGATAAAAAACCTTAATGGGATGTCAATTTATTTTGATGATTCTATTAACAAGATGGTGCAGATAGACGGAATCGAACCGACAACACCAGCTTGGAAGGCTGGGGTTTTGCCATTAAACTACATCTGCTTTACTTGAAAAATTATTTTTAAATAGAATCCCTAAGCGTCAAGCTTTATCGATAAAAACCGTTAATTAGAGGCTGCTTTATTGACCGTGTTGTTGCGCTTGTACATCATGAGTTTCAAAAAAGTACCGACGCGTTGTTTTAATTCCAAACGCGGTACAATTTGGTCAATCAGCCCATGGTGCAGTAAAAATTCGGCGCTTTGGAAATCCTTAGGTAGATCTTGTTTGACGGTAGCTTTAATCACCCGCTGGCCTGCAAAGCCGATGAGGGCTCCGGGTTCCGCGATGATGAGGTCTCCTAAGGATGCAAAGCTGGCCATAACCCCTGCCATCGTTGGGTTGGTAAGAATGGAAATGAAGGGCAATCCTTGTTGACGTAAATAGGCCAAAGCTGCGCTGGTTTTTGCCATCTGCATCAGGCTTAAAATCCCTTCATACATACGGGCGCCACCGGATGCAGACACAATCACCACTGGATAGTTCAATTCCATACCGCGTTCGATACAGCGGGTAATTTTTTCGCCCACTACCGATCCCATGCTGGCCCCCAAGAACCGAAAATCCATAACCGCAAACGAAACAGGTTGCCCTTGAATTTTGCCAATACCGCTTATAACTGCGTCCGTGAGTTGGGTTTTTGTCTGATTTTGTTGCAATTTATTGACGTACGTATCCAAAGCTTTAAACGTTAACGGATCTACGGACGTTAAGGATGCGTCTTTTTCTTCAAAGGTGCCTTCGTCGATCATCAATTGAATCCGTTGATGAGCGTTTAAGGGGAAATGATAGCCGCTTTTGGGAACGACCATCCAATTTTCTTCCAACGTTTTGCTGTAAACGATTTCGCCGGAAATGGGGCATTTTGTCCAAGTTCCTTCGGGTATATCGTTTTTATGAATCGTGTCAGAAGAATAGGTGGGTTTTGAAAACAAATTCATAGTTTTAAAATTATCCGTGAGCTAAGGTAAATACGCGAATATTTTTGGCACCGTGTTGATGAAGCACCTTGGCGCATTCATTAAGCGTAGCTCCTGTCGTAAAAACATCGTCTACCAACACATAGGTTTGGGTGCAATCTAACGGGTGATGGGGTTTAAGCATGAATGCACCTTTTACATTCTGCTTTCTTTCTTCGCGCGTCAAGCTTGTTTGCGAAGGAGTATTGAACGTACGGCGCAAAATCGGAGCCCATTCTCCGTCAATACAGGTAAGCAGTGCTTTAGTAATCCATTCGCATTGATTGTAGCCCCGTTTCCATTTTCTAAAAAAGTGCAAAGGAACCGGTACGAAGGTACATCCTTGCAAGCTTTGTAAGCGCTCCTGTTCGTGTTGAATGATGCGTACCAAATCGGAACGCAAATAAGCACCATTGCGGTATTTTAAGGCATGAATAAAGGCTCTTCCGGTGTTGGTGAATGCAAACAAGGAGATGCCGTGGTTAAAGTAGGGATTTAATTCTAGGCAATTGGAACAAATTAGGTCGGAAGGAGTGTCCTTAGCATCGCTATCCAGCATCCTTCCGCAGCAAGAGCAGCAACTGCCGTGGTTGAATACGATTTGATTAAAGCAGGCTTCGCACACAAATCCCGAATGGGACAAGTCTAACGGCTGTTGGCATTGAAAGCATGCGCGCGGAAATAATAAATCCAAAAACCATCGAGTGAATAGCATGAGTGTTTTATCCCATTAGATGCAATGCACGCAGTATCTGTTTCAACGTAGTCAATCCGAATACTCCTGCGATTAATACCGCAGCTACGTATAATCCTATAGCAAAAATGGACAGACATTGCGCTATTCCGAGTATGATTCCATCGGCTTCCAACAACCCGAGGCCAAACAGTAAAATAATAGCGGCTGGAAAGGTATTGGTTAAAGGAATTGGGAGAGCCATAATTAACGCCAACAGCATCAAGTTGATACCCACCAAGCGGCGATTGATCAGCCGGTAGAGTTTAGGGGCGCGGTTGGGATGGATAAATTTTTCTAAAAAAGTGATCATTTTTATACCGCCGCGTACGATTTTTGCATTGATTTTAAAGGGCTTGTTGAGCCATTTGTTGGGCAATTGAATCTGTTGGTGTCCACGCAGGAAAAGCCATCCAATCCATAAAAGGATGATGCCGAACGGAGTGCTGTACCCAGCTGCTGGAACGGGTAATGCACTGGGAAATGATAATAAGATGATAAAAACCCCTAAACTTTGGTCTTTTAACTGATTGTTTAAGGCAGATAATGTGGTTACGAGTTCCCCTTTATCGTTACACAGATCGAGAATTTGTTCAGATAAGCGTTGCATTATCCTCGAAAGTGTTGCAATCCCTAAAAAGGATGTCGATTCCTATTTTGATAGCGTAGCTTGAAAACCTGCGAACGCCGCCTTTAGAACGTTCTTCCTACGCCAATGTATACTTGGTCGGAATGGAGATTAGCCAACTTCGGGATTTCATACCCGTAGCATTTAGCCCCAAACATCTGATGCAAGCCGATATGGCGATAACCAACCTCAAATAGCGTTTCAAATTTTTCTGCGCGTACAAACAGCGTAAAATTATAGAGTAATGAGCCGGAATGGACGTACTTACGACGATTGGTAGCATATTGGTGGCCATAATTCATCCATATGTAGTGATTGGCATTTCCTCCTACGTTAAAATTCTGAATATCCAATATGCGCCATTGTTCACGAGTCGTCATTTTGGTGCAGACGTAAGCACCACCGATACCGCCTCCAATACCAGCGGATAACCAATCCAAAATATACTGTTCCCAATAGATATTGGCCTGTGCACCCACAATCCGTTGATTGGCAAGGTATAGCGGCCTAATATAGGCTATCCTTTCATCGCCCCACTTTGTATATTCTACCATTAGGAAATCCGGACGTTCCATAGCAGGCATATCGTGGCGATTATGAATGAGAGGAATAACAACACCTCCTGGCTCTCCTCCACGACTGTCACCTTCTGCTAAATTAAGGGTAATCTGATCGCGTGTTTTATGTTTGAAATTAGTATAAGATCCTAGGATTTCTAGTTCCAACCCTAGAGCTCCTGTGTCGAATACATCGAACCGACCGCCTAAAGCAACCGATAAGTTTTTGTGATCTTTATACTCAAATTTCCCCTTGGTACAATTGGCATCCCGAGAGAAGGAACGAGCATTATTAAACCTAAGCTGATCATCATCAAAAGCACCTCTCGTTCGCCATATAGGATTTGTACCCTGCTGTTTATTAAAACCTCCTACATCACCATCTGGCTTTAACTCTCCGAATCCCGACCGTACCATGACGTACAAACCATAACAGGGGGTGTGGATTCCTAAAGCAATGCTTAGAGCTAATAATAGGCTTACTCTTTTAGTCATTTCCTTATAAGGCGTTTCCTTATAAGGCGTTTCCTTATAAGGCGTTTCCTTATAAGATTTTGGGCATTTTCCTGAAATTGCAAGCGTTTTTTTTTGGGGGGGGGTAGAAGCTACGCCGCTCCTATGGCGGAGAGAACGGGATTCGAACCCGTGAAGCCCCTTATCGGAACTTACCCACTTAGCAGGCGGGTGCTTTCAGCCTCTCAGCCATCTCTCCTGAATGCTATCTTTTAGATAGGGTGTTTAACTTTTAAATTTTGTTGGTACAAAAATCAAGTCTGAAAGGAACATAGGGTTAACTTTGCGGATGGGATTTGTGATAAACCTTTTGCAAGAACTGAATATTGACGTGCGTATAAATTTGGGTTGTGGCTAAACTAGCATGCCCCAAAAGTGCCTGTACAACGCGCAAATCGGCTCCGTTTTGTAATAAATGGGTTGCGTAACTGTGGCGGCAGCTATGTGGGGTCATGGTAAGCGGCAAATGGGCTGCCAATAGGTATTTTTTGATCAGCAACTCGACGCTACGGGTGGTTAAAGCCCATCCAGATTGATTGGGGATGAGCACCTCGGTGTGTATGTGTGCATGTAATGCTTGGAGTGCTTCTAGGGCGGGTTTTCCAAACGGTATGATGCGTTCTTTGCGCCCTTTCCCCAAGACCCGCAGGAGGCGTTGATCCCATAAAACGTGTTCCCTGCGTAAGGCGACCAATTCCCCGACGCGAACGCCGCTGCCATAGAGTAATTCCAGCAGAGCTTTATCCCGCCGCCAAAAAAACTCAGTTAGTTTACCCGCCTCGAACAATTGATCCGGCGTAGCTAATAGAGTGTTCATTTGTTCAAGGGTAAAAAACTGAGGCAATTTGGGCTCAAATTTTGGGCTCATTTCCTTCAAATTTTGCGGCATTTTATGATGGTAATGCTGTTCGATAAAATGGAAAAAAGTGCGCAGAGCCGACAAATCATGATTGAGGGTACGTTTATTAACCTTCCGTTGTTGTAAAAATAGCCCTAAAAGCTTTGTGTCCAGCGCATCGTTAGCGTGTTCTTGTGTAAACGCCATCCAAGCGGTAATCGATCGAACATAATCCCGTTGAGTATACGCGGAATAAGCGCGCTGCTTTAAATAATTCTGAAACGCTTCTAGGTAAGCAGAATCAGTCATACCGACGCTCCGTATTGCGCTGCTCATGAGGTTGCTTTTCTACCCACTCCCAAGCAATCGGACAACCGCTTAATAAAAATTGTTCGCGCAGCGTGTTTTCCAAAAAGCGTTCGTAGGTGGGCGGCATCCAAGCGCATCGGTTGCAAAAAACTTTAAACGTTAACGGTAGTTGTTGTTTTTGTACGGCGTAATAAAGCTTAAAGCGTTTACCTTGTACCAAGGGAGGCGGTTGTATTTGCTGGGATTTTTGCAAGCAACGGTTTAAAGCACCGGTGGTAATCGGTGTGTGGAGCCGTTCATATAAGGCTTTTAGCTGCAACAGCAAGGGTTCTAACCCTTCGCGTGTTTGGGCGGAAAAAAAGCAAATGGGGGCGTCCATAAACGGACAGGCTCGTTTGAGCGCTTCTGTAAATTCCTGCTGAAACGCTTCGATCGATTGGCTACCGTCTTCCTTGATGTGCTGTTGAGCAATATCCCATTTGTTAACCCCAATAATGCAGCCTTTACCCAAGGAGGCAACTTCGTTGATGAGTGCTTTGTCGAGCAAGGTTGGCCCTGTAACCGCGTCCAACAGAATTACCGCTATATCAACCGATTTTAATGCGTTTTGCGTGCGAAGGGAGGCGTAAAATTCCAGCGAATCAGTTTGTTTTTTACGAATACCGGCTGTGTCTACCAGTACAAATGGGGCCATTTCACCGCTTTTAAAACTCCATTGAAAAGGGCATTCGATGGCGTCCCGTGTGGTACCTGCTAGGTTGCTTACCAATACCCGCTCTTCCTTCAACAAGGCATTGGTTAAGGATGATTTGCCAACATTGGGTCGTCCCACCAAAGCAAAACGAATCGGAGCGGTCGGTACAGTGGGCAGGGGATCGGTTGTTCCTTCGGGCAATACCTGCAGAATGGCTTGCTTGAGTTCATCGATGCCGCGGTTATGCTCTGCTGAAATGGCGATAACTGGTTCAAAGCCCAAGCGATAAAATTCCCCCTTATTGGCTTCATCTGATTCTGTATCCAATTTATTGACTGCCAAAATAACCGGCTTCTGGAGTTTACGTAACATATGAGCCAAAGTAAGTTCGTCTGAGTCTAATCCATGCCGTCCATCCAAAACCCAAACGATAACGGCAGCGCTGGTTAATGCGCGCTGAACCTGTGCTTCAATGGCTGGAGTAAAGCCATCCGATGGGTTGAACAATCCTCCGCTGTCTACTAGGGTAAAGCATCCATCAATGGTTGCGGTTAGTAAATCGCGCGTTACTCCCGGTTGATTATAAACAACAGCGGTTCGTGAACGACTGATGCGATTAAATAATGTACTTTTCCCAACATTGGTACGTCCCAATAATAACACAGAAGGTAAAGTCATACATCCCTTGTAGGGGAAAAGCCGATGAGGAGCAAGTGGTAAAAATGAATTGCTTTTTTTGAAACAGGAGGATAAATTGCTTTTTTTATTACAAGGAATTATTATTAAAATATGAAGAAGATTCACGTATTAACATTGATATCAACCCTTTTGTCTAGCAGCGTGTTTGCAGATAAAGTACAGGAATGTAAAGCTAATTGCCCCGAAGGAACAAAATGCGTAGCCAAACAAGAGGCAAAAGTAGAAAAAGCGGATTCTGAACAAGAAGAGAATGTTAAACCCGCTAGAAAAGGACATCGTGTTAATGGACATGGTCTGTTGCAGAAATACGAAGACCAGTGGAAAAATAAAAAATAAGCTATTTTCATCCATTGCTTGTTGTTAAAAAATACTTGAATTTTTAGAAAAAATACGTCTAACATTTAGCTTTATGAAAACTTATCATTTATTAACTTTAGCCTCTACGCTCGCAACCAGCAGCGTATTTGCAGGCAATTATTATGGTTGTTGTGAAGCCAGCTGCAATTATCCCGATGCTTATCGTGTAGTGCAGCACTTAACCCAAAACGGTGGAGCTACCATCCCTACTGCTTATGAAAAGATTGGTCGGGTTGATTTACGGGATAACGCAGAAGATTCTTATCTTCATTTGTTTGTTCAAGAAACCTTCGGTGGTTTTGGATTAAGCAACCGTTCATTGTCGTTAGAAGATAAGCGCGTCGCTCATTTTTCAGATATCGATAACATCCTCGCAGGCTATTTCGATCAGACTATGTCTGAAGCCAGAAAGATCCGCATCGCTTCTTTCTTCAAGCATATTGCAACCGAAGAATTCATGCGTGAGATTTTGCTCGATGAGACCGTTGATGCTATTCGCGAATATACCGATCGTAATGACAACCGTGGTATTACCACCATCAACTTTACAACGGATAATCCCTACGCTTTGCATGAGATTTCCAACGATATCCAAATCCTGAAGGTTACATTAACCTATGAGCAAAATGCTTATAAGACCCGTCGTTATCGTAACTTCTTGGCTTCATTCGAACTGACCTATGACATCATGGAAGACAAGATTGTAAACGTAAAGTTAATCGGTCCTATGCGGGTTAATTCGCAATTCGTCACGAATGAAGTGACTCAGTTGTTTCCTTGCGAAGATTTGAATTGGAAAGTTGCTTCCATCTTTGATGATGAGGAATATTTTGCCGCATCTGATAATGAATGCTGCTGCAAACAACAACCAAAGCCGATCGTTCACAAAAAAGAGATCAATATTACGATGCAACAGAACGTAACGGTTCCTGAGAAAAAAGCTCAACCCGTACAAGTTGTTGAAAAGCCTGTTGTTGTAAAACAAACAGTTGCTCCAAAAGCAACCAAGCATCATCGCGGATTGTTCCAGACTTTTCAGAACACATTCGACAAATAATAAGCGTTAACAACTTATTGACTCGCCGGATACTTTTTTAAGTATCCGGTTTTTTTATTTATAGGGACGGTTCGTAGGGAAGAGGTTAAGTTCCTATAATATAGAGGGGAAATAATAACCCTATTAGCTTACAGAAACCCCAGTTAGTTGTTATTGAGGCACTCAATCAACAGCTGATTGATGAGGTCGATAGGAGCTTTACCTTGGGTACGTTTCATGATTTGTCCTTTAAGGACATTGATTGCTTTTTCTTTACCCGAACGGTATTCAGCAACGGGTTGCGGGAATGCGTTGATGACTTCTTGGCACACAGCCTTCAAAGCTTCGATATCCACTTTCATTTCCAAGCCCTTATCCTGAACAATCTGTTTTGCCGATAAGCCGCTTTGGATCATTTCAACAAATACATCCTTAGCGTTTTGCTTGGAGAGTACCTGCCCATCTATCAACTGAACCAGTTCAGCGAGCATAGGAGGTGTTATCTTCAATTCACTCCAAGGCTTTCCTGCCATTTCCCGCAATAGGTCATTGGCGATCCAATTAGCAATGGCTAATGGATTTTTAGGATAAAGCGCATGGGTTTGATCGAAAAAGTTGCTGAGGAAGCAATCGGGGCAGAGTACCGACGTAAGCGTATAGGGCAACTTCAGTTCCTGCTGATAGCGTTCCTGCTTCGCAAACGGCAACTCAGGCAATTGATCGCGTTGAGCTTGAATGACTTCATCGGATAAGGTAATCGGAAACAGATCCGGATCGGTAAAGTAACGGTAATCATGTGCATCTTCCTTGGAACGCATGGAGGTACTGACTTGCTTTTCAGCATCCCACCGACGGGTTTCTTGCTCAATGTGACCATTCGACTCTAAAACCTCTATTTGTCGTTGGATTTCATAACGAATACCGCTGCATACACCCGAAATAGAGTTAAGGTTTTTCAATTCCACCTTGGTTCCCAATTGGGTAGACCCGACGGGTCGAATACTCACATTGGCGTCGCAGCGCATTTGCCCTTTTTCCATATCGCAATCCGATGCACCTATGTAGCGCAAATGCATTTCCAAGGATTTGAGGTAAGCAAACGCTTCTTCAGGCGAATGCATATCGGGTTCGGAGACAATTTCTATCAGGGGCGTACCCGCACGGTTAAAATCGATGCAGGTTTCGTTGGCGCCATGGGTTAATTTCCCTACGTCTTCCTCTAAATGAATACGGTTAAGGGCAACCTTGCGATGTTCGCCTTGAATGTTGCGCGCAGGTCCTACCAATTCAATTTCTACCTGTCCGCCAGCGCATAAGGGCTGATCTAACTGGGAAATTTGATAGTTTTTAGGCGCATCGGGATAAAAATAATTTTTGCGGTCCCATTTGCACTGATGGGCAATTTTGCAACCGAATACATGGCCGGCAGCTACCGCTTTTAATATGGCACCTTTATTCAGTACAGGGAGGGTTCCTGGGAGCCCCAGCACCACTTCATTCAAAAGCGTATTGGGGGCTTCACCATAGTGGTAAGGAACCCGCGTAAATAGCTTTGTTTTGGTCTTTAATTGAACGTGGACTTCAAGCCCAATAACGGCTTCATACTGTGTCATAGGAGCAATTCCTTAATCTACCATCAGTACAAGGAGGATTGCACTAAAAGACAACTTAAATAGTTTAATAGTATCCAACGCATTTTATAGATTCTAAAGCGATGGGTAACGGCTGCTGTAATCGTGTCCTGCCTCAAAGGCTTCTGCAATCGATAACAAGGTGCTTTCTTCAAAGGGCTTACCAATCAGCTGCATTCCAATCGGCAAAGTGTTTTGGGTAAATCCACACGGGATGGACATACCGGGCAAACCTGCTAAGTTAACCGAAACTGTATAGATATCGCTTAAATACATGGCTAACGGCGTATCCTTTTCCCCTTGCTTGTTAGCAGGAACCGGAGTGGTTGGAGCTAAAATAGCATCGACCTGTTTAAAGGCATCCATGAAATCGTTGTAAATCAAGCGGCGTACTTTTTGAGCCTTATCGTAATAATAAGCGTCATACTTTCCGCTGCTGAGAACGTGCAATCCCAATAAAATGCGTCGCTTTACCTCAGGTCCTAGTCCTTCGCCGCGCGAATACTCGAACACCTGATCAATCGTTTGCGCTTTGGGGCTACGATAACCATAGCGGATGCCATCAAAACGCGCTAGGTTCGAAGAAGCTTCTGCTGAAGCAATGACGTAGTAAACCGGAATGGCGTAATCTAAGGTCTTTAATTGAATAGGAACGATGCGATACCCTAAGCTTTTATAGAATTCAATCGCTTGCTCTACAGACTGCCGTATTTCTGGATTTAATCCTTCCTGAAAGTAGGCATCCGAAACCCCCAAAGTCCATTGTTTGCCTTTGTTTGCCTGCATATCGGCTAAAAAATTGGGGACAGGTTTGCGCGCACTGGTTGCATCTTTGGGATCTGCACCGCACAAAATCGATAGGATACGGGCTGCACCGGATACCGTTCGAGCAAAGACCCCCGCTTGATCCAATGAGCTAGCAAACGCTACCATTCCGTAACGGCTGATACGCCCATAACTAGGTTTAATGCCTACCACGCCGCACAACGCTGCGGGTTGGCGGATGGAACCTCCTGTGTCGGTTCCCAATGCAAGCGGTACTTCGCCGGATGCAACTGCCGCTGCGCTTCCTGAGCTGCTTCCCCCAGGAATACGGGTTAAATCCCAAGGGTTGTGGGTCATTTTGAACGCCGAATGTTCCGAGGACGAACCCATAGCGAATTCATCCATGTTTAATCGTCCCCATAAAACCATTCCTGCCTCCCTTAGGTGTTGAACCAAGGTTGCATCGTAAGGGCTAATAAAATGTTCTAAAATACGACTGGCACAGGTTAACGGCTGACCTTTTTCTGCAAAAATATCTT
The DNA here is from genome assembly GCA_024407725.1 of Opitutales bacterium. GTDB lineage: Bacteria > Verrucomicrobiota > Verrucomicrobiia > Opitutales > UBA9783 > UBA3869. The sequence goes on along the minus strand of JAKSVZ010000004.1, from coordinate 22,724 downwards.
TGAGGCCGATAGGAATTCCATCCAACTCACTGAGTAACGTTCCTTCTGCGCGGCGTTTATCGGATGCCTGCGCTTCTTTTAGGGTTTTGTCCTCATCAAAGCTTAAAAACGCACCTACCTTCGGTTCTACCGCTTTTGTACGCTGAATATAGCTTTGGGTAAGCTCAACAGACGAAAATTGTTTAGTTTTTAATCCGTTGATGAGAGCGTCCAACGATTGGAAAATAACATCATCCATAACTTATTCTTTTCCCCAAAGGTTATAGCACTTTTGGCACTGACAATTGATCCTCTTCCATACGGGGTGCATTTTGTGCCAAACAATTATTGATGCCATCGGTATCAGGCACATCTTCGCCCCAAGTATTATCGGGTTGTTCAAAGACATGTACCAACGGTTCGAGCTTATCGACATCGAGCGTTTCTAATTTTTGGCAATAGGAGACAATCCCCTCTAAATCCTTAGCCAATTGTTTTTGTTCTTCTTCAGACAGTTGAATGCGCGCCGTGCGTGCTAATTTTTGAATGTCCATATCCTATGCTAAGCTGCTTTACATCATTAAAAAAGGCTTATTAAAGTGCAAGTTAAAAGGCTCAATTGAGTTTGCGAATCCGGTAAGACGTACTGTGTTCAATCTGTTCCTGCAAGGCATCGAAGACGGATTGTACCTGCGCATCGGTTAATGCCGAACCATTGGTGCCAAATTGCAGGGAAAATGCTAAACTTTTACGGTTATTTTGAGGATCTTGGAATACATCAAATACCTCTAAATCGTGGAGCATGATGGGGTTTTTAATGCATTTTTTCGCTGCTTTAACCAAATCACGCCGTACGGTGTCGCACAAGGTTTCTGTTGGCACCCAAAGCGCAAGGTCTTTTGTTACGATCGAACCATCGTAATACGCCTGAAAGGTTTTGGGGGTCATGGGGCGGAGACGGTCGATGCGCCATAAACACTCAGCGGCTAACACTACATCGTCCTTAAACCACTTTTGTGTGAAATCTAAATCCAAATTTCCTAGGGCTATTTCTACTCCCTGTTGTTCCCAGTTGCCAAAGCGGTAACTGTATTTGGATTGCCACAAGGCAGGTGTATCGGGGAAAACGATGGGGAAAGGATGTCCACTAGCGCTTACCAAGTTTTGAGCCAATGTTTTCGCAGCGTAGAAATCGAACGGGGCAACAGGATTCCATAAACGTTTTTTGGATGGCATGACGACAAACGCCGTTGCAAAGACTTCGCACACCGATCCTTGGCGGTTGGTTTTAAAAATGTGCCCTGTTTCGAATAGCCGCTCAGTAGGGTTGCCATAACGCCGGTTGTCGAACAGCGCCTGAACCAGCCCCGGAATCAAAGAATACCGTAAGCAAGCGTGATCTACACTCAACGGCTTTTCTAAATTCAACGCTTTGTGTTGCGCTTCGGAAAGGGTTTCTGCATACCATTGCTCCGGTTGTAGCGTATCGGTATAGCATTCATAAAACCCAGCATGGGTAAGCAGAGTTGCATGGTGTTTACGCAGCGTATGAATGGGATCATCCTGCAAGGTACAAACGGATGCGTTCGTTAAGCGCGTAGGTAAGGTGTCGGTTCCTTGTAAGCGTATCCATTCTTCAGCCAAATCTACTTCTTGGGTAACATCCGGTCGATAGGATGGAATACGAACGGTTAAGGTATCGCCGTTAACCGAGTCGAGGGTAAATTGGAAGCGCTTTAACGCATCCTGAAAGGCAGAACTATCTACCGAAGCGCCTAAAACACTGGCGATTTTCGACAAACGTACTGTTAAGGTTCGGGCTTCGTTATGAGCCTGTCCCGCTTCTGTAAAAAACTTTATGGATAACTTAGGATTAGTTAATGATAACAGTTGGATTGCGCGAACCAAAGCTAATGCTGCACGTTCCTTATCCACAAAACGTTCAAAGCGGTAGGATGAATCGCTACTAAGGTGTAATGTTTGTGAGGTGCTGCGGATAGAGCTGCGGTCAAAATGGGCGCATTCGATAAAAATCCGCTTCGTTTGTTCGGTAATGCAGCTGCTTTCGCCTCCCATAACGCCAGCAATCGACAAGGCTTGATGTTCGTCGGCTACCACCATCGTTTGAGGGGTTAAGGTTTGCGTTGCTCCAGTTAATAAGCGCAACGATTCATTGGGTTGAGCCAAACGCACGCGAAGGCTGCCCTGAACTTGGTCGGCATCAAAGGCATGCAACGGCTGCCCTTGTTCCAACAGAATCACATTGGTTACATCCACCAAGTTGTTGATGGGGCGCAATCCTGAAGCCAACAAAAACGATTGAATCGCTTCGGGACTTGGTTGTACCGTAATATTTTCGATGCAACAGCCGGAAAAATAATCGCATGCATCCGTATCCAGCGTTACCCATGCTTGTTGAGGCAATTGATGCAAAAAGGTTTTTGGATCCGCTAGGTGCGCCTGAGAAAAATTTTTTTCGGAAGCAATGCCTAAGTCCGGTGTTTCTTGAACAGGTATGCCCGTTAAAGCACTTAATTCGCGTGCTAATCCACTATAGCTTAAGCAATCTCCTCGGTTGGAAGGAATGGATAAGTCGAGCAAGGTATCCCGTGTGTTCCCAAAAAGTTCTTCTAAGGGCGTACCTACCTTAGGATTGCGGTCGTTTAAAATTAACAGTCCATGGCAGCGCGTTTCAGCCAGTCCTAATTCGTCTGCACTACACATCATACCGCAGGAATCGACACCCCGCAGCGAAGCCTTTTCCATGACCCGATCGCCTAATCGTGCGCCTACTAAGGCAACCGGTACGATATCACCAGCTTTAAAATTTTGTGCGCCACAGACAATTTGCAATGGGCTTGCTTGACCGACGTCCACTTTGCATACGCTCAAGCGATCGGCTTGCGGATGGGGGTTCTTTTCCAAAACCTGTCCAACCACCAAGGGTCCGTTGCCACAATAACCGCAGGGTGTCATTTGCTCTACCTCAAATCCTAGGTGAATAAACGCTTCTGCAATCCACGCGTCTGATTGAGTAAGGGGAATGTATCGTCTGAGAAACCCGCACCGTATGATCATATGCTTTTTATAAACAGCGATAAATCGTTAACGTCAACGTTTATGGTTTTTAATGTGTGCCAATTGTGTCAAATGTGAGCCAAATTTGGCACAAAACAGGGGGTATTTTTGATGGACGATGTTGCCAAAGTAGCTCTAGAAGCTGATTTGCAAAGTTGGCACGATTTTTGCACATTAATAGGGCGTAGATTGAAAGTTTGTTATGGATAAAGTTACAGGTAAAGTTTTAGGAATTGATTTGGGAACCACCAATTCATGTATGGCGGTTATGAGCAATGGCGAATGGGTGGTTATCCCCAATGCCGAAGGTGCGCGTACTACCCCATCGATTGTAGCGTTTACAAAATCAGGTGAACGGTTGGTAGGGCAAGCAGCCAAGCGTCAAGCCGTTACAAACCCAAAGAACACGATTTTTTCAGCTAAACGTTTGATTGGGCGTAAAATTACAGAAGTTCAGGATCTTGTTAGCAATTTACCCTATAAAGTTATTGCGGGTAAAAACGGGGATGCTTGGATTGAATGCCAAGTCGGGGATAAGACAGAACAATTTGCACCCGAACAAATTTCGGCTATGGTTCTAGCTAAATTAAAAGCAGACGCAGAAGCGTATTTAGGGGAAAGCATTACGCATGCGGTTATCACCGTTCCTGCTTATTTCAATGATTCGCAACGTCAAGCAACGAAGGATGCAGGTAAGATTGCAGGTCTTGAGGTGCTCCGTATTATCAATGAACCAACGGCGGCTTCTTTAGCGTATGGATTGGATAAGAAAAAGAACGAAACGATTGCAGTTTTTGATGTCGGGGGTGGAACCTTCGATGTATCCGTTTTGGAAATTGGTGATGGTGTCTTTGAGGTAAAGGCTACCAATGGAGATACACAATTAGGAGGAGATGACTGGGATGAAGCCATTATCCATTGGATGACGGATGATTTTAAGAAAGCAAATGGTATTGACTTGATGCAGGATCCCAGCGCTCGTCAGCGTTTAAAGGAAAAAGCAGAAGAAACCAAGATTGCGCTTTCATCCGCACAAGAGGTAGATATTAGCCTACCCTTTATTACAGCTGATGCGTCCGGACCTAAACACTTAGAAGCTAAGTTAACACGAGCTCAGTTAGAGCGCATCTGTGATTCATTGTACGAACGGCTAAAAGACCCATTCTTTGCTTGCTTGAAGGATGCCAAGGTGGATGCTCATGCAATCCATGAATTGGTGTTGGTCGGTGGTATGACCCGTTCTCCAAAAATCGTCGATATTGCCAACACTTTGGTGGATAAACAAGCGAATAAGGGGGTCAATCCGGATGAAGTGGTAGCGATTGGTGCTGCTATTCAAGGAGGAGTACTCAGAGGGGATGTTAATGACGTTCTGTTGTTGGATGTTACCCCATTGACCTTGGGGATTGAAACAGCAGGAGGGGTTGCAACGCCCATGATTGAGCGTAACTCGACCATTCCTACCAAAAAGTCGCAAATCTTTTCGACGTACGCCGATAATCAAACAGCCGTGGATATTCACGTGTTGCAAGGTGAACGTCCGTTGGCTAAAGACAATAAGACTTTAGGTATGTTCCGCTTGGATGGCATTGCTATGGCTGCGCGCGGTGAACCTCAAATTGAAGTAACGTTCGATATTGATGCGAATGGTATTTTGCACGTAACCGCTAAAGATAAGGCGACCGGTAAGGATCAACATATCACCATTTCCGGTTCGTCGGGATTATCCAAAGAAGAGGTTGAAAAACTGCGTCAGGAAGCTGAACGTTTTGCCGAACAGGATAAGAAAGATCGTGAGTTGATTGAAACCCGCAATCGTTTGGATAGCTTTGTGTATCAGGCCGAAAAGCAGCTGAAGGAATTCGGTAGTAAGTTGCCTGCCGACAAAATGTCCCTTATTCAGGGTAAAGTTGATGAGGTTAAGAAGCTGTTAGAGGACAAAAACGCCACCTTGGATACGTTAAAAGCCAAGGAAACAGAGTTGATGAACCTTATGCAGGAGCTAGGTCATGCGATGTATGGTAATAATGGGGCGGCTAATACTGCTGCAGGTAGCGCTCAAACGAGTTCAGGAGCTAACGAGAAGGCTGCAAACCAAAAGGAAAATGTGGTTGACGCAGATTTTGAAGTAGTGAATGATAAAAAGACGCAGAGCGACACACATTAACATTTAAACACAGGAAGGAAATAGAATGACGAGTATAAACATTAAGCCTGTTGGAGATCGTATCTTGCTTCAACCGGTGGAGGAATCTGAGTCAATTAAAGGAGGAATTATTATTCCTGATACGGCAAAAGAGAAACCACAAAACGCCAAAGTTATTGCTTTAGGCAGCGGTAAGAAAGACAGAAATGGTCAAACAGTGCCTTTTGAAGTGAATGTAGGAGATGTTGTTTTGATGAGCAAATACGGCGGAACGGAAGTTAAGCTGGATGGCACAAAGTATGTGTTAGCTCGTGAAGATGATATTTTGGGAATTATTACAAAATAAAAAGGAATTTTATGTCAGCAAAATCATTATTATTTAGCGAAGAAGTTCGCAAGAAAGTTGCAAGCGGGGTTTCCAAATTAGCGGGCGCCGTTAAAGTAACGTTGGGACCTAAAGGCCGCAATGTATTGATTGACCGTAAATTTGGTACGCCTACCATCACCAAAGATGGCGTTAGCGTTGCCAAAGAAGTCGAATTGAAGGATCCATTCGAAAACATGGGGGCTCAAATGGTACGCGAAGTTGCTTCCAAGACTGCCGATAAAGCAGGAGATGGAACCACCACCGCAACGGTTCTTGCAGAAGCTATTTTTACCGAAGGGTTAAAGAATGTAGCGGCTGGTTCGAACCCCATCTTTTTGAAGCGTGGAATCGATAAAGCGGTTAATGCTGCTGCAGGTGAATTAGCGAAGACAAGCCGTAAGGTTGAAGATCGCGAAGATATCTGCCAAGTTGCTACGGTTTCTGCCAATTGGGATTCAGAGATTGGTACCATTATTGCCGATGCAATGGATAAAGTTGGCAAAGACGGAACCATTACCGTTGAAGAAAGCAAAACCATTGTTACCACCTTGGACGTTGTTGAAGGAATGCAGTTTGATAAAGGCTATATTAGCCCGTATTTCGTCAATAATTCAGAATCGATGGAATGTGTGTTGGAAGGGGCTTATGTCTTGGTACATGAGAAGAAAATTTCCAACCTCAATGATTTGCTGCCTTTGTTGCAGACTGTTGCGAAAACAGGGAAACCCTTCCTGTTGATTGCAGAAGAAATTGAAGGGGATGCGTTAGCTGCCTTGGTGGTTAACAAATTGCGCGGTACGTTAAATGTATGCGCTGTTAAAGCTCCGGGGTTCGGGGATCGTCGCAAAGCCATGTTGGAAGATATCGCAATCTTAACCGGTGGTAAGTGCATTTCGGAAGACTTAGGTATTAAACTTGAAAACGTTACGTTGGAAGACCTAGGTACTGCTCAACGGATTACCGTCGATAAGGAAAACACCACCATCATCAATGGCGGAGGAAAATCGAAGGACATTCAGGATCGCGTAGGCCAAATTCGCCGTCAAATTGAAGACAGTACGTCGGATTACGATCGCGAAAAGCTACAGGAACGCTTGGCGAAATTAGCCGGTGGGGTAGCGGTTATCCACGTAGGAGCTCCTACCGAACTTGAAATGAAGGAGAAGAAAGCCCGTGTCGAAGACGCCTTGCATGCAACGCGTGCTGCAGTTGAAGAAGGAATTTCTGCGGGTGGTAGCGTAGCGCTTTTACGGACTGCAAAAGCCATTGAAAGCCTAAAGTTGTCGGGCGAAGAGGCCATAGGTGCTCAAATCGTTCGCAAAGCTATTGAGGCTCCCTTGAAGCAACTCTGTGCCAATGCAGGAGTTAAGGGTGATGTAGTGGTCGAAAAAGTCTTAGAGTCGAAAGATGCTTGGGGCTACAATGTGGCAACGGATACCTACGAAGACCTGTTTAAGGCAGGGGTTGTGGATCCGACCAAGGTAACCCGCAGTGCGTTGCAAAACGCTGCTTCCGTAGCCGGATTGTTGTTAACAACCGAATGCGGTATTGCGGAATTACCGGAAGAAAACAAGCCTGCTATGCCTGCAGCCGGAGACGGTATGGGTGGCATGGGCGGCATGATGTAAATCCACGCTTAGTGACAGAATCAAGGCAGGGAGTCGATTCCCTGCCTTTTTTATGGTCAACTTTCAAGCACTGCGCGCGCGTTTTAGCAATTTTTCGCTTGCATTCGAGGCGAAAAGCACAAAAATTTTTTAAAAAATAAAAAAAATTAAACCCTTAAACGATTATTATCCAAGATTCTGAAAGGAAGACGGAGCTTATGATACCAGAATGTGAAACTATGTTTGAGGCCGGTGTACATATCGGTCATCAATTGAAACGGTGGAACCCTAAATTTACCCCTTATCTTTATAAACACATCCAAGGGGTGTCGATTATCGATTTGGAACAAACCCATTTGTGCTTAGAACGGGCAACCCGTTTTTTAACCGATCGCATGAAGCAGGGTGCTAAGGTTTTATTGGTCGGAACCAAAACCCAAGCTCAGGAGCCGATTCGCGAACTGGGTCAAGCAACCGGTATGCCTTTCTGCGCTAATCGTTGGCTCGGTGGCTGCTTAACCAATTTTAAAACAGTTCAAAGCAGTTTGGCGAAATACCGTCGCTTTTTGGACATGGAAGCTTCTGGCGATCTGGATAAGATGCTCAAGAAGGAAAGTTCAGTCATTCGTCGTACCATGGCGCACATGCATCGTGGATTCGAAGGTATTTTGTCGCTCGAGCAATATCCTGATGTTTTGTTTGTGGTCGATGTATTGAAAGAACACATTGCATTGAACGAAGCCCGTCGTTTGGGAATCCCAACCGTGGGTATTGTAGATACCAACGGAGATCCAACCTTATTGGATTATCCTATTCCCGCGAATGATGATTCGAATAAATCGTTGCAGTTGATTTTTGAATGCCTCAAGGAAGCTATGCTAGAAGGGATCGATTTGAACAAGATCGCCCGCAACAAGTTGGATGGCAAGTCTGAATTGGGTCAAAAAGCAATGGGTGCTCAAGCCAAGAGTTGGGAGCGAAAACGTCCTACCTTTGGCGAAACCAAAGCTGCTGTTCAAACGAAAGCGGTTAAAGCAGCTCCAATTGTAATGGAGGATGAGGATGAAGCTGCGCCAACCAAAGAAAAGATAACCACCAAGGTTGCCAGCAAAAAAGCAGCGCTTGAAAGCAAAGCAAAAGCTAAGGCGGTAAAAAAGGATACTACCAAGGCGGCTAAGTCGGTTGCCAAATCGTCTGCGGCACCTAAATCTGCTGCTCCAAAGTCAGCGGCTAAAAAGGCACCCGCTAAATCCGCTACAGCCAAAAAAGCTCCAGCGAAAAAGTCGGCTGCAAAACCTGCCAGCAAAAGTGCTAAAAAATAGGTCATTTTATGGGTATTTCAATTGAACAAGTGGCGGCTTTGCGCGCAAAAACGGGCGCAGGGCCTTTGGATTGCAAACAAGCGTTGATTGAAGCTAACGGTTCGGAAGCGGAAGCAATCGAGATTTTAAAGAAAAAAGGAATGGCGCGCGCTGTTAAGAAAATGGGTCGTGAAGCCAAAGCAGGGGTGATTAAGTCCTATATTCACGCAGGCGACAAGTTAGGCGTGCTGTTGGAACTTAATTGCGAAACTGATTTTGTTGCTCACACAGATGAATTTCAACGCTTAGCCTTGGATATTTGCCTACAGATTGCAGCGACTAATCCCCAGTATGTTTCTAAAGAAAACGCTCCCAAGGAGGTGTTGGATAAGGAAGCCGAGATTGCGCGCGCTCAATGCGCTGGTAAGCCTGAACCGGTTGTCGAAAAAATCGTTCAGGGGAAATTGGATAAGTGGGCTAATGAGTTTTGCCTCCTCGATCAGGAGTTCTTTAAAGATAGCACCGTAACGATTAAAGATTTGATTGCGAGCAAAATAGCAAGTATGGGGGAAAATATTGTTGTCCGCCGCTTCGTTCGTTATCAATTGGGCGAATAAATAGGCTTATAAAATATTTTTAGAAAAAACATTTGACATTGACAAGAAAGAGCATAGATATATAAACTTATAATAAAGTAATTAGTTTAATTAGTTTAATTAGTTTAATTAGTTGAAGGAAAAAATGAGAAAAAGTTATTTAGCATTTTTAGCTCTAAGCGCTAGCTTAGGGATGAGCTTGCCAGCCTACGGTTACGTCATGGTACGTAGTGGGTTCGGAGAATTGAAAGCCGATGAAGTAAGTAGTTTCAACAAACAACAAGGGGCTGCACCAGACTGGGTTTCGGTTGCTTCTGGTAATGGTAATGAAGATCCTGCTCAATTAGTCTTTGGTGACGCTATTAGCTTCGTGCGTGATGCTAACTGTACCAAAGGGCGTTTTGATTACAAAGGCCATCATAATCTATCGGTAGCCTTAGGTCGACGCTTCAATGTCTTTGATTTAGGAGCTTTAGGAATCGAAATTGAAATCCTAGGTGCCTATGCGCGTTACGATAAGAAAGACCGTGACCAGGCTGTTTATGATTTACCAGTTGGTGGAGGGCTAATTGAGGATGAAATGGAACATCAAGTGAATATGCCGCGCCCAGATTTCCTTTTTGTACAGTATGCTGGAAAAGAACACAGAGCTCAAATTCGCCCGATGTACCTAAAAAATCAACGGATTGTGGGTGCACAAGCTAATTTCTACTGGGAACAGTACCTATTGGATTGGTTATCTGCAGGTATTGGCGGTGGTATCGGCGGTGCTTATGTCTGTACCAAATTTAGCACCTTGGAGTTCGATACGATGTTAGGTTATTTACGAGATGCTGGAGATAATGATTACCACTTTTTATGGTTTAGCAATGGTGCAAAGTTTAAGCAAGGTCGTAAATATGCGCATAGCGGAGCGTTATTGTATAACTTCATGCTCTTTGTACGCGCAGAGAAATTTGAAACGCTCTTTGAAGTTGGCTATCGCCATATCGGCTTACATCAAATATTTGATAACAAGATGTGGGGTCAAACAATCAACAAGCTTGCTAATATGCATTCCGACCAAATCTATTTGGGTCTAGGGCGGACGTTCTAAGTCTTTGAGGGGTATGTCCCCTTGTCTTTCAAGCCGGACACAGTTTTTGTCCGGCTTTTTTAATTGAATTTTTGTTCCTTTTATTCTCTAATTAAACGCGGTGAAGCCGTCTCGATTTTTATTTTATTTGCTGCTGGTGATTTGTGCGCTCAATACCACTCATAATGCGGTTTATAATCAGTGCATTTTATTCATCAATCAAGAGCTGTTGGGATCGGACTTTCAGATCAAATTAACGCTTTCTCTGTATTTCTGTGCTATTTTCTTTATACGCTGCGTGGTTGGTTTGGTAGCCGACAACTGCAGTGGGCGTAAATGTATTTTAATTACGCTTTGGGTAGCGTTTTTTGGGCATTTAATGGCCTGTTTTGCGAACGGTATGCCGATGTTAATTGGTGCGCGTTTTATCCAAGGTTTAGGGTTGGGGGGAGGACAAGTCATGGGATTGGTCTTGCTCATGCAGCTCTTTTCCCCTAGAGGGCGCGCATCGATTGTTGCTTCTGAACAGGTGATTTTTTCTATTGCCTCGGTGGTTTTGCCGACCCTTGGGCATATCGTATCCCTCAAAATGTCTTGGCGCTTGATTTATATCCTTTATTTAGCGCTTACCTGCTGCGCGATTTTCTATTTTTATATTTTTCAGCATCGAGAAACCCACGTTGCGTTGCCGGTTGATCCAGTGAATGAAGCAGAGGAGAAAGAACAAAAACATAGCGTGCTCAAAAGCGGCTTTTTGATACCCACCGTCATGGCGTGTTTTTCTATCTCGGGATTTTGCTTGTGGGGAAGCTATTGCAGTTTGTTGGTGCGCCATTATCAAATCGACCCCCATTACCTCCTGTGGTATCAATTGATCCCCATTATTCCTTATTGCTTAGGGTCGATGTTCCTTAAACGCTTTACGGCGCATGCCTCATCCATGGCTGTTTACAAGCGTATTTTCTTCCTTCAAGGCAGTGCGTTAATCGCCATCCTGAGTTTGTTCATCTGGGACAAAGGCCATGGTGGGTTTAAATTCGCGCTGTTGTTACCGATTATCCTGCATAATATTGCCGGTTCGTTCTTGAGGCCATTGATGCAGGCAAAAGCGTTGGATGCGGTACCGGTTCACAAAATCGGCAGCGCTAGTTCGTTCATTTCCATCTGCCAAGTGGGAATCAATGCCATCTTTTCCATCTTTATCAACTGCATACCGGAGTTTTTACCGGCCTTTATTATCGTTCAATTGACCATCAATTGTTCCATTTTGTTGTATCTTAGCTATCAAGGTCTAACGTACAAAAAGCACACTTTACAAAGCGGAAGCGCTGTGTAAGAATTATTCTTTAGTGCGTCATTTATTGAGGTTAGCCTTTCGGGTAATGAAAAGGGCACGCTTGCGTTTTGTGCCCTTATGGGATGACTGTGCCCATTACCGTATGAGTTATTTAGGGGCGGATTTAATGGCCGGCCTCAACGTTACCCTGATTGCCTTTCCTCAGGCCATTATTTACGCGCTTATGGCAGGGTTACCCATCGAATACGGTTTGTATGGCATGGTACTGGCGGCGATTGCGGGCGCTTTGTTTTCAGGCTCCAACGTATTAAGCATAGGGCCAACCAATGCAAGCGCGATTGTTATTTTAAGTGCCTTCAGTGCGGCCGGTATTCCCAGTGACCAATTTGGCTACTATTTGCCTATTATTTTGGTCTTAACAGGGGTGTTTTTAATCATTAGCGCTTTCCTTAACATTGCTTCGTTGATGCAGTACGTGTCTCAAAGCGTTATCTGTGGATATATATGCGCCCTGACCCTCATGATGATCGTATTTCAAATCCATAACGCGTTAGGGTTCGATTTAATCGGTATCAATCCCAATAAAGCAACGTTTTTTAAGCTAACGGGTGCGACCCTGATGAATCTTAACCATGCCTCGTTAAATGCCACCGGTATTTGTTGCTTAACATTGTTCTTTTTCTTCCTGTGGAAACGGATTGCGCCTACCAAATTTACGGTTGCTCTCACCTTGTTATCCTTGGGGTTGGTTAATTTTTGTTTGGCGCGTTTTTGTGGCTTCCCTTTGGCGCCGAATGAACTGCATTTGCATGCTTGGAGCCCGTCGGTGCAAGGATTCAACTTGGAAAATTTGCATACCATGGTGGGGGTTGCGTTAACCTTAAGCTTTGTCAGCCTGATCGATGGCAACACCATTCTTAAAACCCTTTCTTCCTCTAGAGGGAAACGCTCTCAGGTGAATCAAATGGCTTGGGGTATGGGATGGGCTAATATCTTTTGCGGTCTCGGTTCCGGAATGCCCGCTGCTTGCTCCAACATACGCTCTGCCTCCAATTACATCAGTGGGGCAAAAACAGCATTAACCAACCTGTTTTGCGCTTTATTTTTCCTATTGAGCATCGCTTTGTTCGCGCCCTGTTTCAGCTATATCCCGAAATGCGGATTGTCGATGGTGATTGTTTTGCTGGGATTGGAACTGCTGGATAAGCACAAGCTGCAGGTGATTTTTAAAACAAGCCTGTCGGATACCTGCGTTTTTTGCGTTACCTGCTTATCGGCTTTGGTGGTACCGCTGAATATTGCCATTTTTATCGGCGTCCTGATTTCCATCGCCTTGTTTTTAAGAAAAGCAGCGGTTCCTGCGTTCCGAGAATATGTTTATGAAGGCGGAACGTTAATGCCTTCGCCTAACGATACTGATACCCTGCAATCAGAAGTATCGATTATTCACATCAATAGGAATGTGTTCTTTGGCTCATCCGACTTGTTTAATGATCAAATTCGGGAAATCTGTAAACGGCCGCAGTTGAAGGCGATTATTTTAAAATTCCGCCGTGTGTTATACATCGATGCAACCTGTTTGTTGGCACTGGAAAGCTTAGCGCGCTTTATGCACCTGCACAATCGACAATTGATTTTGACCGAAGTAAGCACGCGGGTATTGAAGACTATTCAACGGTCGGGATTGTCCAAAGAGCTACCTTATGTATTTTTGGATGACGATCGTCGAAGCGATCAACCGACTTTGGATGCTCTAATGTGCGCTCAATCGTTCATTGGGGATGACACGATGGTGGTGCGTATTATGACCAATGCATCGGAGCAGGAGCCTTTAAAACAATCGATTCAATCATTAAAACCGTTAAAAGAGCCGAACGTTACCCCATGAGTCTACCCCCCTCAGGCTTAGCGCAGTATTTATCTCCGGAACGTATTCCCTTGGTCGTTCGCCAGTATATAGCTACGCATGAAGGGCCTTTGTGTGTTGCCTGTTCGGGCGGAGCAGATTCGCGAGCCACAGCGGTGCTTGTCCGCTTGTTATGGCCTGATCGCCCCTGTATCCTTTTGCACTTCAATCACCGCATCCGTCCGGAATCCAAGGGCGAAGAGCAAGCCTTAACCACTTGGGCACGTCAATGGGATATCCCTATGGTTGTTGGCTATCGTAAGGATCATGCAAGTACAACAGAAGCGGATTTGCGCGCCGCACGCTTTGCGTTTTTTGAGGCACAATTGCAGGCTTATGGAAGCCAAATCCTGCTGTTGGGGCATCACCAAGATGATGCGTTGGAAACGGTATGGATGCGTTTGATGCGCGGTGTGAGCTTGGAGGGATTGATTGCTCCGCGGGCTGTTCATTGCGTTGCCTTCAAAACCCCCAGCGGTTCATTAACGCATTATGCTCAACTACGGCCGTTATTGGGCTTTTCTAAGGCTGAAATCAAGCACGCCTGTCAGGCATGCGAGCTTCCTTTTTTTGAGGATAAAACCAATGCACAAGATGGGTGTTTGCGCAATCGCATTCGCCACCAGTTGATGTCCCAAATGGATGCCGTGTTTAGTCCATCGGATTGGCGTAAAGGTTTTGCGCGTTCATGCCAGATTTTGTCGGAAGAGCGGGATTATTTAGCCAACCATCTACGATGCCAGTTTTCAACGTGCGATTTTTCACGCACTACCGTTGATCGCGCTGCTATCCAAGCCTTACCTTTGGTCGAATTGCGCTATTTCTTACAAACTTGGTTAAGTTATCACGCAATTGCACCTATCTGCTTCCAACAATCCGATTGGTTGTTTCAAGCCCTGCAGACCTGCGAACAAAGTACATTGGCTATCAATGCACGCTATCAGCTGACGTTATCCCCAAAACAGCTTCGTTTAGCCCTAAAACCAACCGATTTGGCTCCATTCCAATGCTGTTTTCATCAGGGCGTTATTTTTTTACCCAACGGTGCTCAGTGTTTCTGTCAAACACAACCCTGTACCCCTGAGCTTTATGCATCCGTAGGAGACAAAAAAGATTCCCACCAACAGGAGGTGCTTTTAGATGCGGCGTGTTTTAGGGGACCTTATCAGGTGCGTAGCCGTCAGCCTGGGGATCGTTATCAACCCTTGGGAGCGCGTCAGGAGAAAAAAGTAAAAGAACTGCTGAGTAAGCGAACAATGAGCGACAAACCGTCGTTGCCTGTTTTTTGCGATCGTAACGGAAGGATTGCGTGGGTACCAGGCTTGCCACCGGCGGATTGCTTTAAACTCAGCGATAAAACAAAATATTGTGTTTTTTTAATTTATAAAAAAGATAATTTCATATAAAATACTATCGTGAAGCAAAAAAAGCAGCATTCAAAAGGCCCTTTATTCCATAAAAGCATTCAAGGGAGCAGTTTTCTTCTTTGGTTTTTTCTCCTATTATTTTTATTAGGGCTTAATACCATAGCGATTAAACCGGATGGTTGTTTGCATATTTCTATCAACCAACTGTTTGATTTGGCAAAAGCTCATTTGGTTGAGTCCATAGATATTCAGGCGGTAGAAGCAGGGGGACCCCAATGGTATTGCGTGCGTGGGTCTTTGAAAAAGGATAGCGCTGCATTATCGACTTTGATCAACAACAACCCTAATTGGCATCAGCATTCGTTTTTGAAGAAAAAAACGGCAAGCGTTATTCCGGATAAATTTGAAGCGGTTGGGCGTTTAACCGAAGCGCGTTTTACTCAATTGACCGACGGTAGCTTTGCATTTCCGGTTCACGAGAAGCCATCTGGTTCGTTTTGGTCCTCGTTAATCAGCAGTACCGTTCCGTTTATCATTGTTCTCTTATTTGTCTATTTTATGTTCATGCGCCAAATCCGGATTGCCGGCAGAGGAGCGATGAACTTTGGTCGTAGCCGCGCGCGCTTATTGCAAGAAGATAAGAAGCGGGTAACCTTTAAGGATGTTGCAGGGTGCGATGAGGCTAAGGAAGAGGTTCAGGAGATCATCGATTTCTTGAAAAATCCAAAGCGTTTTGAGGAAATCGGAGGACGTATTCCCAAAGGTTGTTTGATGGTAGGGAATCCGGGAACCGGTAAAACCTTACTGGCAAAAGCGATTGCCGGAGAAGCCAATGTGCCATTTTTTAGCATCAGCGGTTCTGATTTTGTTGAAATGTTTGTGGGTGTAGGTGCTTCGCGTGTACGCGATATGTTCGAACAGGCAAAGCAAAACAGCCCATGTTTGTTATTTATCGATGAAATTGATGCGGTTGGTCGGAAGCGTGGAACCGGATTGGGCGGAGGCAACGATGAGCGTGAGCAAACCTTGAATGCCTTGTTGGTAGAAATGGATGGTTTTGAGTCGCGTGATGGAATTATTATTGTCGCTGCTACCAACCGACCGGATGTTTTGGATAACGCCTTGTTGCGTCCCGGACGCTTTGACCGCCAAATTGTATTGGATTTGCCTGATATCAATGGTCGCCAATCTATTTTGGAGGTACATGCCAAAAAGATTAAGCTGCACCCAACGGTTGATTTAAAGATTGTTGCGCGTAATACCTCGGGTTATTCAGGTGCTGATCTGGCGAATTTGTTGAATGAAGCTGCTTTGTTAGCAACCCGTCGGGATCATAAATCGGTAGAACTGAGCGATTTAAGTGAAGCGCGCGATAAGATTTCCTTTGGCCGTGAACGTAAAAAGTTGATGGATGATAAGGATAAGAAGCTAACAGCCTTTCATGAAGCGGGTCATGCAATTGTGCAAGCGATTGTCGATACAACCCACTTAATGCCGGTTCATAAGGTGACGATTGTTCCGCGTGGCCGTAGCTTGGGAAGCACCATGATGTTGCCCGCCAAAGATATTTTAAATTATTCCAAAACCTATCTGTTGGGACAAATTTGTTGTGCTATGGGTGGGCGTATTGCTGAAGAATTGATCTTTCAAGAGCCCAGCAGCGGCGCTTCATCGGATATTCAAAATGCAACTGCGTTAGCGCGTCATATGGTATGCGATTGGGGAATGAGCGAATTAGGCCCTGTATGCTTCGAAATTAAGCCTGATTATACGTTCATATCCACGGAGGTGAGCCATGCCAATTACAGCGAGCAAACGGCGCAGAAAATTGATTATCAGATTGCTCATATCATTCAAGAGCAATATCAACGGGCTTCCCAGATTTTGAAGGATCATCAGAAAGAATTAGAATTATTGGCTTCCATGCTTCAAAAGTATGAAACGTTGGATGGGCAATACGTGTACGAAATTGTTAACACGGGAACCTTGGATGAGACCCCGTTGTTGCAAACCCTCCAACCCGTTGAAAAGGAAGTTCCTGCGGCTGCAGCTGATGATGCACATCCCTTATGAACGTTGATTCAAAATCAGCCGTTATTTGTACCTATGGGAATCCCATTTTGCGCAAACGAGCGCAAAAGGTAACCCAGTTTAATTCGTCATTAGCTAGTAAGGCTAAAGAGATGTTGCGTAAAATGTATATCGCTAACGGAATTGGATTGGCTGCTCCTCAAGAAGGACAATTGATACAGCTAATTGTTATTGATTTGCAACAGAAGGATAATAACGATCCCGTTACCTTGGATGATCGTACGGTTCCATTAACATTGATTCAACCGCTTGTGTTGGTAAATCCCAGCTATACTCCGTTAAGCGATATTCAAGACGCAAAAGAAGAGGGATGCTTGTCCTTGCCCAACGCACGGGGTACCGTTAAACGTTTTTTTGAAATTAGCCTCGATTATCAGGATTTGGAAGGGCAGCTGCATACGCTTCGTTGTAATGATTTGCTGGCTCGATGCATTCAACATGAATGCGACCATTTAAATGGAGTTTTGTTTATTGACCATCTTTCTAAAGCAGAACGTCGTGAGCAACAAGCATGCTTAAATGACATTAAGGCGCTGGGGGGACAGGTTGATTATAACGATTACTCAATGACTCCTGAAGAATGAAATGGCTTATCCTAGGAATTAGTCGTGTCCTTAACCGAATACCCGAACCCATAGGCAACAAAATTTGTCGGTTTTTAGGTTGGGGTGTTTATTATACCTTAGGGAAGCGCCGACGCATTCTGCTGCAAAATTTATCCATTGTTTTTCCCGGTAAAAGCGATCAATGGTACCGTCATATAGCCAAGATTAACTGTGGCCGGTGGGTGGAAACCGCATGGCTTTTCTTTGCGGCTTCTGGGTGGACTGAAACACAAATTAAACGCCATATTAGTCTTTCACAAAATTTAGTTAGGACGATTGAAAACCTCAAAAATAACCCTCATCCGACCGTTGTCCTACTGCCGCATTTGAATTTAATGGAAACCATGCTGTACATGCCGTGCGGTTCAAAGGTGTTTCCGAAAACAGTGCTGTTCTACCGTTCGTTTCGCCGTAAAGCATTAACCCAGACCATGCAAGCCTTACGCGAGCGCTTCGGTATCCATCTGGTTAACCGCAAAGAAGGAATTGCACCCCTAGAAGCTGTATTGGACAAAAAAGGGGTAGTTTGTATCTTCTTTGACCAATCAGCAGGTGATGCAGGCTGTTTAACGACCTTTTGCGAACGATTGGCGTCCAGCACACCCTTACCGGATCTGCTGGTTCATAAATTTCATGCAGATACCTTGTTGGTTTACCCCAAACGCACCGGTTTTTTGCGCACACACTTATGTATTGAAGAATTGGTTCCGTCGGAAGCTCCTTTGTCTTGCTTACTGAATGCTAACCGTTGGTTGGAACACAAACTGCATACCGAGCCGGAATTTTACGAAAATTGGCTTTGGCTGCATCGTCGTTGGAAAACCCAATGTAAACCTGAATACCGCTTCCAAATCAACCAAAAACGCAACTGTTTGCCTGAAACGCTCCATTATTTTCAATGGGAGCAGCTGCCTCGACGGATTCCCGTATGGGTTCGTCTTCCCAATTGGTTAGGGGATTGCGTTATGGCCTATCCCGTTTTAACCGCTTTGCGTAAAGCACGGCCGGATTTTTATCTCCATGCGGTGGTTAAACCCTCGTTGGCACCCTTTATCCAGCGCTATTTCCCGTTTGATGCAATCCATTGCTTGCCTCAAAAGAAAGGCCTTGAGTACTGGAAATGTTTCTTCCGTATCCGTTCGACCTATCCGGATGTTTGGATCAACTTTACCAACTCAATTCGCAGCGATATTGAAGCTTTTTGTTCGGGCGCCTTTCAACGCTTCGGATTGCAAAAAAACCACAGTCGTTGGTTATTGACGCATACTTATCCCGGTTGCCCAACTCCAGGCGAACACCAAACGCGCTTATGGTACCGTTTTATGCATCATTTTGGGTTAACCGAAGCGCTTTCTAACGAACCGTATTATCCTGCGAAAAAGCTAGGGGCGATTAACCGCTTTGCTTGCTTTTATGGTTCAGCCAATACGAATGAAAAACGTTGGCCGATTGCTCATTGGCAAGCCCTGATTAAGCGCTTATTAGAGCATTATCCGAACGCCCAGTGTGTGTTATTGGGGATGGAAAATGAGCGTGCAATGGGACAGGCTATTATGCAAGCCGTTGGCTCCTTAGGACGCGTTCAGGATTTAACCGGCAGTACGACCTTTGAAACCTTGGAACAAACGCTCTTATCCTGCGATTTTGTGATCGGTAATGATTCCGGTGGCGCGCATATCAGCAACTTTTTAGGTGTTCCAACCTTTGTGTTGTTTGGGCCCACAGATCCTCAATGGGGCGGACCATTCTTTAATGGGGCAACTTATTGCGCTCAATCCCCCAATCTTACCATGCAAGATTTATCGCCCACCACAGTCGGAGATGCCTGTAGCGCTTGGATTGAGAAAAACCATTCATAAGTCCTGTTGCGATTTCAGCAAAATTCCATTAAAATTATCCTTACTAGGATAATTTTATGTGGAACAAGACGGTAGCTTTATTAGCCCTAACTTTAAGTACTGTTTATTGCCATGGAACCTACGTTATGGTTCGTTCTGGCTTTGGAGAGTTAAAAGGGGATAATGTTGATGAGTGTTGCAAAGGAATTACTCGGGAAGACGTACAGCATTGGAATAGGATTAAAGGAGATATTTTGATTCGCGTCGGTGATCTTTGTACGCCAGGTGCCTTTAAGTATAAGGATCCTTACAATCTATCGGTGGCTTTAGGTTGGCGGCTTGATGATGTGTGTGATAGCGGCTGTTTAGGTTTGGAGTTAGAAACCTTAGGTTGTTATGCCAATTTTGATGAGCCCGATAGAGGTAAGTCTAGGAATATCGCTGGTGTAGGGCAAATAATATGTCCGGAGTTTTGTGCGGTAGTTTATCGACAGTTTGAAGATGAACATGAGTTATTGCTGGGAAAGGCTTTATATCTTAAAAATCAACGGATTTTGGGCTTACAGGCCAATTTCTATTGGGAACAGTATCTCTTGGATTGGTTATCTGCTGGTATCGGTTGCGGTATCGGTGGCGCTTATGTCTGTACCAAATTCACTACTTTAGAGGTTGGTATGTGGAGTTTTGGACGTGCACGTTTTTTGTGCATGAACTTTTTTGCCCGTAAGTACGTGCATACCGGTGCGGTATTGAGCAATATTACCCTCTTTTGTCGGGCAGAAAAATATAAAATGTTATTTGAGATTGGTTTCCGTCATATTAGTTTGGATCAGGCGGTTGGAGCAAAATGTTACGGACAAGAAATGCCGAAAATAGCTAATCTGTATTCCAATCAAGTGTATTTTGGATTGGGGCGTACTTTTTAATCATGACTACTCGTTTGTTAGCAAGTCGTTAAAGGGGCGATAAAAGCGCTTGGTTTTTGGCGATGCTGACGGATGGGATGCGGAGGACGCTTGCCTCCATTCATTTAAAAAGGATTCGGCAGATAGTACGCAGCAATGGTAGTTAAAAAGCGTATCTCTTAAGAGTAAATCATTGGTTACAACCGTTAAGGATGAATGGGAACGAGCGGCTTGGCGTACCAAATTGAGGATAAGGCCATCAGCATTAACGCTCGGTGTGCTGAATAATACTCGTATACGATGAACCCCATCGGGTGCTCCAGACGGTAGGTGGGCGTCAAACACCACC
Organism: Opitutales bacterium; assembly: GCA_024407725.1. Lineage (GTDB taxonomy): Bacteria > Verrucomicrobiota > Verrucomicrobiia > Opitutales > UBA9783 > UBA3869. The sequence goes on along the minus strand of JAKSVZ010000004.1, from coordinate 2,217 downwards.
GTTACTTGTTTCCCGTCTGCTGCAAAGGGGCTAAGCCACGCAATGAATTGCTCTCGAGCTAATTCGAACGATAGCTCCTTGGGGATTTTCTTGAGCGCATGCATGACATTATAGCCGTCGAAAATCCAATGCGTGTGCCTTTCCATTGCTCAAAGGATAGGCTAGTTAATTTCTGCTGCAATCAATTCCTGTGCAACGGCTTGGCTTTGTACTTGCTTGCGTTCTGCCAACAAACGGCTTGAAAAGGCCTTAAATTCAGCACTTTTTGCAAAGTCTTGCGGAGCTATTTTGTTTTTACAGAAGAAAAACACAACGGAATCTCCTGCACCGGCATATGCTCCGAACCATTGATTGTTTTTGAAATACCCTAGGTCGTTGAGAAGCTGCAATAGTCCTTCGCGGGATAACACCTTGGATAAGGATTGGAAATTCATATGCTCAATCGATAGCGCAATGGACTCCACATGCATAGTTTTTGCTTTTGGCTTCGTGTTAAGCAGGTGTTTAATTTGAACGATTTTTTGGGCAAATAGCTCCTGTTTTTTATCCTTTTTGATAGCTGCTAACACCGAGGGTCGAACAGAGGATAAATCTGGGATATAAGAAGGAATAAATTTGTTCAAAACCAACAAACCAACTCCTTCGTTCAACGGGAATGGGTCGCTTAAAAAATGCTCTTGGTTCAAATCAAACGCATGCGATAGAACCTCTTTGGATACTTGTGGGTTTTTGGGATCATCCGTTTGTGCATAAGGCGCAATAGCCACGCATTGAACCCCATAACTTTGAATCAATTGCTTCCACGCAGCGCTTCCTAAGGTAAGCGATTGATCATAGACTTGGGTGGCTAATTGATTAGCGGCAGCTCCTGCTAATTGCTTGAGTTGTTCGCTTTCCCAAGCAGTTTTAATTTTGCTTTTAATGCTTTCAAAATCCGGCAGCGTTCCATTGACCTTAAACGCTTCGCTATGTTGATTTAAATAGCTTTTTAAGGCTGCATCCGATGGCGTAGGTAATTGCGAGCGGTAGTGATGGTTGTTAAATACCAACAGCGTTACGTCTGCTTTTTGAGGCACCCGAAAAGCTTCTGAATGCTTTTGGAAATAGGCTTGTAGGTCTGCGTCGCTGACCGCTTCGGGTACTTGCTCTTTGTTTTCTACGACCCAATAATCCAGATCATAAGTGGTTTTGATCGTACGATAGGCCTGTTCTGCTTCTCCCGGCAACAGGCTTCCCACGCCCTCCAATGCGGATTGCATTTGCTCGCATTGATAATCCTCAATCATGAGGGATTTGAGCAAGAAGGGCATCGTCCATGCCTTCAAAAATGCATTGTATAAATCGGCCTGAAATTCTCCCTGTTCGTTCAAAAAGCGTTTGCGGGTTCTGATGAACGCTTGCAGTTGCTCCTCATTAGGTTCTGGAAGCCGTAAGTTTTGCGCTAAACTTAACAGCCAGAGGCGGTAAAAGAGATAACCCGAGGTAGCAGCCTGCCAAGCTCTATCTTCTGATTCCCCTTGTAAAATCAGGCTTTGCATGCTGCGCACTGCCTGCTCTTGTAAATCCTTACGGTCGCTCAAATCGTAATTGAACACCTTAAGGTTTTTTGTTTTGTGTCCACCGCTTAATCCCGGAGCATTGCCGATTGTAAATACGAAGGGAACTACAATCACAATCAACAGGAATACAAATAACCACCGGCGGTTACGCTCCAGAAACTTTTGAATCGCGCTTAACATGAGTTTTTAAAATTTACCAAACGAATCGGTCGCTTGCTTTTAAGGATTTTATGTACGCCGTCAAAAGCTGTACGGTCCATTCAATATCCTTCAAACTTGCTAATTCATGCGGGGTGTGCATGTAGCGCAAGGGAATACTGACCAAGCCGGTTGCAACACCTGCGCGCGCCATTTGAATGGATCGTGCGTCGGTACCGGTTGGGCCTGATTCGGCCTCAATCTGATAAGGAATCTTTAAGGCTTTGGCACACGCTTCTAAGCGCTCAAATACCAACGGACAAATATTGGGGCCGCGGGCAATGATCGGTCCTGCACCCAATTTGAATTCGCCTAAACGGTTACTGTCGCCATCAGGGAAATCCGTTGCATGCCCTACATCTACCGCAATACCTACATCCGCATCGGTTGCGTAAGCAGCGGTAATAGCTCCGCGCGTTCCAACTTCTTCTTGAGTGGTCGATACTGCCGTTACAGACGC